>CAZBZA010000287.1:0-4671 GCA_964495865.1 uncultured Lentimicrobiaceae bacterium | reverse complement strand
TCATCTGGTTAAATGTTGAAAGAATTTTCTGACTTTGTTACAAATGGGGAAGTTAATTTGAGTTTTTCACTTAATGTTCAAAAAAAATACATTATTTGTAAATTATAGGTTTCATTAAAATATAAGTCGAACTGTTTGCAAATCCCGATTTTTCAACGTTAATATCTGTTTTAACTACGGCAATTTGCTAAATCGAAGCGGCAACTAAGTGGCTGTTTTTAATTGAATATACATCTATATTTTTGTACTGAACACATACACAAGTTATTTTTCCGAATAACTCTATTTTCAACAAAGCAAGCTAAAAACAGCGAAAATTATATTGAAACTTTACCTTTTCTCAAGACCAAACCCAGGGAGAGTGTTCAACTTATATATTAAACTTATTACTTAAAATGAAAACAGAAGAAGAAAGTAATACGCCCAACGACAAGACTTCTAAAAGTGATTTTTGCTCCAAATGTTCAGTAAAACCATTATGCGCGGCAATTTCGAGTATCGGCAATTCTATTTTGTTTGTCGATTACGATATTACCTTGCATTGTGATAAAGCTATGTCGTTTGGGTTCAGCCATATTTGCAAATGTAAAGAAAGATTAAAATTTTATCAGACTTATAAAAAATAGTTATCTGATATAAAACTTAATGATAACCTGCATGACTATGGATTAATTGATCTAATAAATTGGATATTATTGAGCCAGGATTAATTCTCGGATTACAGATCAAAAAAGTATAGCCTTTAAAATCATTATTCCAGTCATTTAATTATTTGATATATATATCGTGATTTTTGCTAATTTTGAAATTCAAAGCCTCATATCGTTCATGTTTCACTTCATAATGCAATAATTAAGGCATTTTTTTTAGAGCATAACATCTTAAGGCACAATATTCAGGAAATTATCTCTGCTTCAGTACACTGGTTAATACCCTCTTTAGCTGTATTCAGTGAAAACTTCTTTTGCTTATCCTTTAAACTTTTTCGTTAACAAACTCAAGCAACTGACTTCATTAATGCCGGATCGTAAAACAATGACGATCTATGTTATGTAACCGCCAATGAATAAAATATTTAACAAGGCGTTTGGGATAGTTACAATCTATTTTATTATAGGTTGCCTTTGGATACTCTTTACCGACAGGATTATCGTTAACTTTATTACTGATATTCAGCTTTTAACAAAATACCAGACTTATAAAGGTTGGTTTTACATTTTTAGTACTACGGTTCTCTTGTATTTTCTGATTGTGAGCCATTTGCGAAAATCATACAAAGCTAACCAGCAACTCGGCGAAAGTAACCGGTTGAAATCCAGGTTGTTGTCGGGATTTAATCTGGCGCAGCAAACCGCTAAAATAGGTAGCTGGGAGTGGGATATGTTAACAGGCAAAGTTTGGTGGTCTGATGAGTTGTATCAGATTTTAGAAGTTGATGCCAGTAAATACTCTCCTGTTGCAGAAACAAATGCCGGATTTATTCATCCTGAAGACAGAGCTCAGTATATTTCGGATATTGAAAAAGCTATTAAAAACAGGAGCAGGTTGAATTCTGATATTCGGATACTTTCCGGAAAAGGAAACCTGAAATACTGCAATATTATAGGTGCGCCTGTTTTTAATGCACAGGGAGAACCCGTTTTTATGTCAGGTACTTATATGGATATCTCTGTCAGAAAACAATCCGAAATTGCATTACGCGACAGTGAAACAAGGTACAGGTCGTTTTTTGAAAACAGCATGGATGCTATTTTACTCACCTCGCCTGATGGTGGTATAATTTCGGCCAATCCAGCTGCATGTGAAATGTTTGGATATACTGAAAATGAACTTATTACTATTGGTAGGGATGGCGTAATAGATAAAGATGATCCGCGGTTGCCCTATTTGCTAAAAGTAAGGGAAAAAGAAAATAAGGTAAAAGGCGAATTGATATTTATCCGTAAAAATGGTAATAAATTTCCGGCAGAGTTGGCTTCAGCTACTTTTCAGTCATCCGATGGGAAAGCAAATACCAGTATGATTATCCGCGATATTACAGAGCGCAGCAAAGCAGAAGCCGATTTACGCAGCAGCGAAGAGAAGTATCGTTATCTTTTTGCTAACAACCCTCTGCCTATGTGGGCTTATGACATTAAAACACTTGCTTTTCTGGCTGTTAACGATGCTGCTATTGAAAAATACAAGTATTCGAGGGAGGAATTTCTGAATATGACCATTGCTGAGATCAGACCACCGGAAGACGTGTTCCGCCTGAAACGTGATGTAGAACAACCGCGACCGGTTTTCCAGTATTCGGGCGAGTGGCGCCACCAGCTGAAGGATGGAACAGTGATTGATGTAGAAATAATTTCGCACCAGTTAAGTATTGGTGATCACGATTCGGCACTTGTTGTTGCACAGGATATAACCAGTCGGAAACAGGCTGAAGCAACCTTGCGGAAACAAGCAGAACTGCTTGAAATGGCTCATGATAGCATCCTTATCAGGGATGAGGATTCCATAATCACATACTGGAACCGTGGTGCTGAAGAATGTTACGGTTTTATGAGTATCGAAGCATTGGGTATGGAAAGCCACGCTTTACTCAAAACTGATTTTTTAGTTCCGATTGAGGTTATAAATGCCGAACTTGCTGAGAAAGGCCGGTGGGAAGGCGAGTTGATGCATACTCGAAAAGATGGAACTCAAATTACTGTAGCCAGCCGTTGGCAACTGCAGCGGGGAAGCGACAATTCAATAGCTATACTTGAAATAAATAATGACATTACGGCCCGGAAGCAGGCAGAAGAAAAGTTAAGCGAAGCATTAAGTTATACTTCTAACATTATACGCACTTCGCCCCAGGCAATTATTGTTACTGATCCTGAAGGTATTGTTTTGCTTTGGAATGAAGCTGCCGAGACTATTTTTGGCTGGCGACAGGATGAAACTTTATGGAAAATTAATCCGATTATTCCTGTGGGGAAAGAAGAAGACGCTCATGTTTTGCAAATGGAAGTACTTGCAGGTGAAACAATTACTAACTTTGAAACGGAAAGAGTCCACAAAACCGGTTCGTTGATAGATGTCAGTTTTTCAGCATCTCCCCTACGTAACACTTCAGGTAAAATAACGGGTATTCTTTCTATAATAGCAGATATTTCCGAACGCAAGAAAGCAGAAATGGAGATCAGGTCTCTTAACAATGATCTTGAGCTTCGCGTTATCGACCGCACTGCTCAACTTCAGGTTGCAAATAATGAACTTGAAGCATTCAGCTATTCTGTTTCGCACGATTTGCGGGCTCCTTTGCGGGGAATTGATGGTTTTACCAGGATTTTACTCGACGATTACAGCCCTCTCCTGGATGATGAAGGTATTCGGATTTGTAATGTCATAAGGGATAATACCATGCGCATGGGACAATTAATCGACGATCTTTTGGCTTTTTCGAGACTCGGGCGCTTCGAATTAAATAAATCATGGATTGATATGAATTTATTGGTAAACTCTGTTTTTAATGAAATTGCTGATATGCAGTCTTCCGGGAGAATTGTATTTAATGTAGGTATGTTATCAAAGTCATTCTGTGATCCTAATCTTATCAGGCAGGTATGGGTCAATCTGTTATCAAATGCAATTAAATATTCGTCGAAAAAGGAGAAGGCAATAATAAATGTTAGCAGTACTAACGAAGAAGCTATGAGTGTATTTTCGGTCAGCGATAATGGTGCCGGTTTCGATATGGAATATTACAACAAACTATTCGGCGTTTTTCAAAGGCTTCACAGTCCGCGCGATTTCGAAGGAACCGGCGTTGGACTTGCTTCGGTGCAGCGTATTGTGAAACGTCATGGCGGAGATGTATGGGCCGAAGGAAAAGAAGGTGAAGGCGCAACGTTCTACTTTTCACTTCCTGATGTAAATTTTTCCAAGCAGTGATAAAAATTAATCATTTTTAATAAGCAGATTAAAACAGTATGAAAAACCTGAATCAAGTAGAAATACTTCTGGTTGAAGATAATCCAGTAGATGCCGAACTCACTATCAGAGCTTTAAAAGAACAAAAATTGGCAAATGAAATGTTTGTTGTTGAAAATGGAGTAGAGGCTCTCGACTTTCTTTATTGCAGGGGGAAATTTGATCAACGTACGGATAACAGTGCACTTAAAGTTGTTTTTCTTGATGTAAAACTCCCGAAACTGAACGGACTGGAAGTGCTCCAAAAGATGAAATCGGATCCTGAAATAAAGAAAATACCTGTTGTTATGGTTACCTCTTCGTGCGAAGATCCTGATATCAGGAAAGCGTATGAACTAGGTGCAAATAGTTATGTAGTTAAACCTGTTGGTTTTGAGCATTTTATAAAAGCTGTTCAAAATACAGGCTTGTACTGGTTACTGGTAAATCAACCATCGAAATAATTTGATGGGTGAAATTTAATTGTTGAGGATTAATTTGGATGACTTTTAAATGCCGGTTGTGCCGATCATATATACATGACATAGCCATAAGGAGACGTACTCACCAACCGAGAAAGATATTATGGTGAACTTTTAGCTCACTGCCTGCCCCGCAAAATGCGGGGAATACCTTTAAAACTAAGCGAGAAATGAGTAATTCCATGTGACCCCTAAAAAATACCTGCGCAGCAAGCATTAATACCGCTGAAAATAAGCAATGAATTAA
>CAZBZA010000286.1:0-4701 GCA_964495865.1 uncultured Lentimicrobiaceae bacterium | reverse complement strand
ATCTAAATATCAACATCTTAACTGATAACAATGATGCAACTTCCTGGAACTTTGAAAAGGATAAGCCCTATTCAGTTGAGTTTGAACTAAAATCAGTTTCGGCGTTTAATGTGCTGCTTATTCAGGAAAATATAAGTATCGGTCAGCGAATTGAACATTTTAAACTTGAAGCCTGGGTGAACAATAGCTGGAAACAAGTTACCGAAGGAACTACCGTAGGTTATAAAAGGCTTCTGCGGTTTCCGACTGTGACTACAAATAAAGTCAGGCTAACTATCGATAAATCAAGACTCGAACCAACCTTATCCGAATTCGGCTTATACCGGCAATTGCCTGTTGTAACGTCAAATCCTTCGTCAGCTTCATTTACCAAAACAGTTCAGGTGGAGCTTACGAGTAGTGAAGGCGACGCAAAAATATATTTTACGACAGATGGCAGTATTCCAGATAAAAAATCAAACAAGTATAACGGACCACTCACAATTAATCAGACTACTGAGCTTCAGTTTGTTGCCATAAGAAAAGATGGAACAAGCGGGTTTATAAACAAATCGTCGTACCAAAAAGCAAAATACGGAATTACCCTTGTAAACGCCCCTGATGAAAAATATAATGGCGGTGGTCCGCTCGGATTGGTTGACGGAGCTACTGGAAGTATTGATTTTGCTGACGGCCGCTGGAGCGGATTTAACGGAACTAACCTCGAAGCGGTGGTTGATCTCGGCTCGGTAAAGGAATTGAACGAGTTCCATATTAATTTTAACGAGAGCACCAAATCATGGATTTTCAGACCTCAACAGGTAGAATTCGCCTTTTCGGAAGACGGGAAAAACTATAAAAGTATTTTTACTAAAACATTCGAAAAACCTGAAAAGGAAAGTGAGCTGCTACTGCAGGTGCCATTCAGATATAGCTGCAAAGCAAGGTACATTAAGGTAGTTGCCACCAATTTCGGAATAATACCCGACTGGCATCCCGGCAGAGGAGAACCTGCATGGCTTTTTGTTGATGAAATAATCGCCCGTTAGCATGACCCAGCAAAGTATCATAGCATCCTGAATATGAACTATTTTATAACAAAACTGTTCTAATCAGGTAAACGTCAAAGCTTATGTTCCGTACTTTTTTACTCTCTTTTTTACTTGCCCTTTGTTCATATTCGATTCAGGCACAGGATGTTGCCATTCAGTCGGAAATCGAAAAGCAGGAAGGCATAATGCTTAAATGGAATTATAACGAAGCACTGGATTCGGTTGTAACAAAAGTTGCATCTATTATTTCAGTAGATGATAAAGTTTGGATAATTTACGATCCGGATCATGTATTTTCAAGTGTTCAGATATTATCCCAGCTCACTGCCCAGGGAGCTAATCCTGATAATATAAGCTTTATTGAAGGAGTGGCTGAAAATCCATGGTTGCGCGACTATGGCCCCATTGCAGGTTATTATTCGGATAACCAGGGAAACAACAGGCACTTTGCTGATCCGCAATACGATGCAACTCAATTTCCACTTGCCGATTTTCTGCCGTTGCAACTGGCTTCTGAATTTAATTTCAACTACGAGTCCATGGCCTTAAATTTTGAAGGCGGAAACCTGCTTCTCGATGGCATTGGCAGAGGATTTACGGGCGACGTTGTTTTATCAAAAAATCCAGGTCTTACCACAAATCAAGTTATACAAACTTTATATACCAAACTCAGTCTGAACGAAATTATAATACTTCCTTCGGTGCCAGAATGTGGTGGTGGCGAATGGAGCGAATTAAGCCGCCTGGTGAAATTTATTGATTCCGAAACCGTAATGGTTTCGCATTTTCCTGAGAATCTTCCTTATTATCA
This sequence comes from uncultured Lentimicrobiaceae bacterium, assembly GCA_964495865.1. Lineage (GTDB taxonomy): Bacteria > Bacteroidota > Bacteroidia > Bacteroidales > UBA4417 > UBA4417. The sequence continues at coordinate 2,859 of CAZBZA010000286.1, read as the reverse complement.
ACAGGTTGAGTCCATTAAAGATACTCTGCAAAAGATGTACAATGATGTTGGAAAACAGTTCAATGTAATTCGCCTGCCTGTAGCAACTGACGGAAACGGAGAGTATGCCCTTACAAATTCAGGTATAATACGATCGTACACATCAGCAATATTTCTAAACAACAAAATTCTAATTCCTTCTTACAACCACGCTTTTGATACCGAAGCACTCGAAATTTATGAACAAGAGTTTCCCGGTTACGAAATTTACCAGATACCGGCTCAGGAGCTGGCTGCTGAACATGGCTCACTTTTCAGGTTAGCTGTTAATATTCCACAACCCGAACTTTTCCGTATCCGGCATTCGAAACGGACCGGAATGCAGGAATTCGAAAGTGAAATATGGATCAATTCCTTTGTTGAAAGCTGGGTTGCCGTTGACAGTATTCAGCTTTTTTACCGGGTTCATCCGTCAACAACTTATCTGGTCGAAAACACATACGGATGCTGCGGTGGCAACAGTGGTTTTATGAGCGGATACACATTGAACGATACAATTTCATATTACATTCAGGCATATAGCGGTAGTCATACACAAACACTGCCCGTTGCGGCACCTCAGGGAGTTTTTACTTTCTGGTTCGATTTATATACCAGCAATAAACAAGATACTGAAGAACAAGCATTTACAGTTTACCCCAATCCGGCCCGCGATAATATTTATTTTAAAGGCATTGACAGAAGCACTTCCGGCGATAGTTATCAGATTTTTAACCTTAGCGGCTCGAAGATATCTGAAGGAATCATTCCGGCAACAGGAGGAATAAAACTCCCCGAATATCTTGTAAACGGACTTTATGTAATTAAAATCGTTACTTTTGGTAAAACACATATAAGTAAATTATATTTGCAACGTTAAATGTAGCAAATGCCCGTTGAATTATCCCGACGCAACAATGATTTCCCTGACCCTGATGAGGCCGATGAATCCGGATTGCTCGCTATCGGAGGCGATCTGAATATTGAGCGTTTAAAATCAGCCTATTCAAAAGGTATTTTTCCCTGGTACGAAGATGGTATGCCTATACTCTGGTGGTCGCCTGATCCCCGGATGGTACTTTTTCCTGAGAAAATCATTGTTTCGCACAGTCTGAGGCAGAGTATAAAAAAGGAACAGTTTACTTTTTCAATTGATAAAGCTTTCGAAAAAGTTATAGCCAATTGTTCGAAAACACCCCGCAAAGGGGAACACGGAACCTGGATAACCCGCGACATGCGCAATGCTTACATACGCCTGCACGAGGCAGGGTTTGCCCATTCAGCTGAAACATGGTTGGATGGAAAACTAGTTGGAGGATTATATGGAGTAGCATTAGGCAAAGTTTTTTTTGGCGAATCCATGTTTCATCATGAAACCAATGCATCGAAAGTTGCTTTGTATTTCCTGGTGGAGAAACTTCATAACTGGGGATTTAAAATTATTGATGCCCAGGTTTACACTAATCATTTGGAAAGCCTTGGTGGTGAATTAATTCCGCGAAGGCAATACATGCAGGTTCTTTCAGAAGCACTTGCTATCGAAGATGTGAGCAGTTCGTGGGAAGAAAGGGTATAAGAAGTATAATCTGTAATTGATTTTTAGTTAAAAAAATATGTCAGGCACCGACCGCAACAAATTCATGAAGGAAGCCATTATAAAGGCTGAAGAAAACATCCTTACAGGCCAAGGCGGACCTTTTGGAGCAGTGGTTGTGCGCGATGGTATAATTATAGCAGCCGTTGGTAACAGGGTTACATCGACCAACGATCCAACGGCACATGCCGAAGTAGTTGCCATCCGCGAAGCATGTAAAGCACTGGATACTTTCGATTTAACCGGTTGCGAAATTTACGCCAGCTGCGAACCTTGCCCTATGTGCCTGGGTGCAATTATGTGGGCGCGGATTGACAGGCTATATTATGCCGCCGACCGGATTGATGCTTCAAGGGCTGGATTTGATGATGAATTATTTTATACTGAGCTAGCCCTGCCTGTTGAAAAAAGAATGCTAAGGCCTACACAATTACTTCAGAAAGAGGCAAATGAAGTATTTGATAAGTGGATTGAAGAAAGTGACAAAATTCTTTATTAATTCAATAACTGCCGATAAGAATCCCCTTCTGCTAATGTTGTTGACTATCTTTTTCGATAAACAGGTTTTCAGACTTTTATATAACCCCAGTTTTCGCCACTCTTAATTCTTCTGATTTGCATTTCGCTCACGCCAAATTGCTTTGCAATCATTTTCAGGCGAGTTGTTTGTTTTGGATTTGCAAGTAACTTTTTAATCAGCATTACCCTGGTAACAGTTAATTTCTGTCCATTAATTGCTGTAGCAGGTACGAGCCTTTTTTGTCTGGCCTGAATCACCAATGGACTTTTCTGCATATGGTTGAATCTTTCCTCATCTGTTACCCATTTCAGGTTTCTGCTATCATCGTTGCCGCGCTGATAATCCAAATGTATTACATGAACCTGATCGTCGGAGGTTTTAGGAATAAAATACTGAGCCACAAGCTTATAAATAAACAAATGAGACTTAATCATTTTTTTATTCCGATAGATGTAAAAGCGAAAAACTTTATATCCTTCTGACATTGCTCCTTTAAGCAATCTCCCGTTTTTTATTTCATCCGTAAAACTTACCATTCGTCCATGGTTCGAAACGGCATAACGCAATTTCAGCGAATAATCCACTTCAATTTCTCTGAATTCTTCACCAGGAAAAATCCTGACTTTTTCACTTTTCATTTTCTTCAGGAATATTTGGGTTACAAATTTTGGTTAGTACAGTCTTTATTTAGTTGGGCTAAACAGAGGGTCAAAATTCCATAGATAAT
>CAZBZA010000285.1:1874-4705 GCA_964495865.1 uncultured Lentimicrobiaceae bacterium | reverse complement strand
CTGTTTTCTATCTTTTTCTATTATAAATCGAGCGGACTCTATTTTATTCTTCTGCTTATTACAGCTGTTGTTGATTATAACCTGGCCAGGCAGATTGCACGAACGGAAAATAACCGGAAACGAACTATATTCCTGGTCATAAGTCTTTTTGTAAATATCGGCATGCTGATCTATTTTAAATACACCAACTTTTTCCTAAGCATAATTAATGATGTGATTAACAAACCTTTCGACCCACTTAATATTTTTTTACCGGTCGGGATATCCTTTTTTACTTTCCAAAGCCTCAGTTACACCATCGATATATACCGCCGTAATATTGAGCCGGTAAAAAACATTTCCGAATTTGCATTCTTTGTTACTTTTTTCCCTCAAATGGTTGCCGGACCGATTGTAAGAGCATCGGTATTTTTACCACAGGTACGCACTGCTCCCCATGTAAGCAAAGCCGATTTTGGCAAAGCTATCTTTCTGATCTGTACCGGACTATTTAAAAAAGCAGTGATTTCCGATTATATCAGTATAAATTTTGTCGATCGTATTTTCGATAACCCGGGCCTGTATACCGGCCTCGAAAACTTGCTTGGAGTGTATGGATATGCGCTGCAGATTTATTGCGATTTTTCGGGTTATACCGATATGGCTATCGGAATTGCTTTGCTGCTTGGATACAAACTGCCTGTTAACTTCGATTCGCCCTACCAGTCGGCAAGTATCACCGAGTTCTGGCGGCGCTGGCATATTTCTCTTTCCAGCTGGTTGCGCGATTACCTGTATATTTCGCTGGGTGGAAACCGAAAAGGGAAAATCCGCACCTATATTAACCTGATGATTACCATGTTGATCGGTGGTTTATGGCATGGCGCGGCACTCCGGTTTGTTATCTGGGGCGCATTGCATGGACTGGGACTGGCTTTCGAAAAGTTTATTCATTCGGTAGTCAGCATTCCGAAAAATAAGTTAACCCGTATTTTCGGGGTTATAATAACTTTCCATTTTGTATGCTTTTCATGGATATTTTTCCGGGCTGACAACATGACTGTAGTGAGTTCGATGCTCAATCAGATTACTACCTCTTTCCATCCCGAAATTTTCGCTGATTTTATAAAAGGATATCCTTATGTTTTTATGTTGATGATTATCGGTTACACCCTTCATTTTATCCCGTCGGATATTGAGCTTACTGTGCAGCAGCTCGTTATTAAGTCGCCGTTTGTTTTAAAAGTTTCATACTTGCTGGTAATTGTGTTTATTGTGATCCAGATTAAATCATCAGAAATACAACCGTTTATCTATTTTCAGTTTTAATTCCCGGATTTTATAATGCTGATAAATTTCCTCAGGCAATGAACATTCTTTATTAAAATCTCTTAGTATTTGGACATAAATCTTAAAACTCATATTTACTTAAAATGAAAAACATTCTCTCTTTTGTCCTCGTGGTTATTGCTCTCACAGCTTTTGCACAGGAAAAACACCTTAAAAACATTCAACAGCTTACTTATGGTGGCGATAACGCCGAAGCTTACTTTAGTTTCGACGGGAAAAACCTAGCCTTTCAATCAAATAACCAGGCATGGGATTTAAAATGCGACCAGATTTTTAATCTGAATATTAATAAAGCTTCGAAGGACACAACTTACCGTCCAGCCATGATCAGCACTGGTCTGGGTCGCACAACCTGTGCGTATTTTATGCCTGGTGATAAGCAGATTCTGTATGCTTCCACCCACCTTGGCGGCAAGGAATGCCCGCCAAATCCTGAGCCACGTGCCGACCACAAATACCTTTGGGCAATATATCCGCAGTTCGATATTTTTATTGCTGATCTGAAAGGAAATATTGTGAAACAACTCACTGATTTTGAAGGGTATGATGCGGAAGCAACCATTTCGCCTGATGGCAAAAAAATGGTTTTTACATCAACCCGCAATGGCGATCTCGATCTTTATGTATGTGATATTGACGGAAGTAACGTAAAACAGGTAACCCATGAACTGGGATATGATGGCGGCGCATTTTTCTCGCCCGACAGTAAAATGCTGGTTTTCCGTGCTTCACGTCCGAAAACACCTGAAGATATTAAGGAATATAAAGAATTGCTTGCACAGGGTCTGGTAATGCCAACCAATATGGAAATATGCGTTTGCAATGTCGACGGAAGCGATTTTAAGCAGATAACTAATTTAGGTAAAGCCAATTGGGCTCCATTCTTTCATCCTTCGGGCAGAAAAATTATTTTTTCGAGCAATCATAATTCCCCCAAAGGATATGATTTTAACCTTTTTATGGTCAATCTTGATGGTTCCGGACTGGAGCAAATTACCAAACTGAGTAATTTTAACGCTTTCCCTATGTTTTCGCCCGATGGCAAAAAACTTGTTTTCTCATCGAACCGCAACAACCACGGAACACGCGATACCAATTTGTTTATTGCCGATTGGGTGGAATAAAACACTTTTTCAGGCGTAAGACTTTTGCAATAGAAAAGTCAAAGTATTAATCCGGGCGGAATATTCAATCAGTCCGGATTATTTTTTTATACACAGGAAACAAACTGAAGGTTAACTTATAGCTTGATTTTTCGTAAATTTGTGAAACCATAAACTGCTAATTATGAAACAGGTTCTGAGATATGTAGGTTATTTTTTACTGCTTTTTATTGCAGGTTTTATGATCTGGCGCTTTTCGTTTATGATCGTTTGGATATTGATTGCTGCGGTAATTTCCTTTATCGGTCATCCCCTGGTTCGTTTTTTCGACAATCTGCATATCAAAAGATTTCGCATACCACACGCGATGAGTGCTGGTCTATCATTATTGATAATTGT
>CAZBZA010000285.1:0-1774 GCA_964495865.1 uncultured Lentimicrobiaceae bacterium | reverse complement strand
CGCGAATTCCTGCAGCAATTCAGGTTAGTGCAGAAACTTACCAACAAGATTGACTGATTGTGAAAATCCTTAAGTTATTGACTTATTATCTTGCCTTACTTAAATCATTGAATTTCCGGAAGGTGACAAATCTGGCATCAGTGGAGGCTGGTTTCCTTTTCAGCAGGATATTCCGAAAAGTAATTATCGCAGGTAAGCCCTGGTCTGCTTCCATTGAGCCAACAACTTCCTGTAACCTTCGTTGCCCCGAATGTCCCACTGGCATGCAGTCGTTAACCCGCACAAAAGGATCATTAAATGTGGAAGTGTACAAAACTATTTTAGATAAACTTTCGCCGGATCTTATTTATCTCACCCTCTATTTTCAGGGAGAACCTTTCTTAAACCCGCACTTTTCTGAAATGGTAAAACTGGCCCGTAGCCGCAATATTTTCGTGTCAACGTCCACCAATGGTCATTACCTGGATGACAGTAATGTTGCTAAAATTATTCAAAGCGGACTGAGTCATCTCATCATTTCAATGGATGGTATCGATCAGGAAACATATGAAAAATACCGTGTTAAAGGCACCCTTCAAACTGTTACTGATGGTGTTAAAAGATTGGTAGCCGCTAAAAAGGCTTTGAAATCGAAATCACCGTTTATTGAACTGCAGTTTCTGGTGATGAACCATAATGAGCATCAGATGAATGAGATGCGCAATTATGCTGAACAAGCCGGAGTTGATAAACTGTCATTTAAAACCGCACAGGTATATAATTTTAATGCGCAAAGCACCATCATACCGAATTTAAAATCGAAATCGCGTTATCGTCAATTGCCTGATGGTTCGTGGAGTTTGGCCCGGAAAATTAAAAACAGATGTCACCGTATCTGGAGCTCGCTGGTCGTTACCTGGGATGGCAAAGTTGTCCCGTGTTGTTATGATAAAAATGCAGATCATCAAACCGGCAATTTACTTCAGGATTCGTTGGATGATATCTGGAAGAATAAAGTTTATTCCTCATTCAGAAACCAGGTTTTGAGCAGCAGGGCTGATATTGAAATTTGCCGGAATTGCGGGGAATGATCAAACATAAAAGCTATTTCTTTTGTTCTTTAAATTCAAAATAGCAACTATGTTAAAGAAACTTTTATCATTCAAACCAATTGCATTCGAAGCTTTGGCATTCATTAGGATCATTAGTGGAATCTTAATACTTATTCATGGATATTCTGTGTTCGATACGGTCAAAATGGATGGTATGGCAAAATACCTCGGTTCGGACCTTGGATTGCCATTGCCGTATTTGATGGCCTACCTTGCAAAAGGCGCGGAGTTTTTCGGAGGTCTGCTTTTTGTTATCGGGCTATTCACCCGATTGGTAAGTATTCCATTAGTAATTACCATGGCAGTTGCTGTTTTTGGAGCGCATAACGGAGAAATCACTGGCGAAGCTGAACATGCGTTCTTGTTTTTGCTGGTTTTTGCAGCCTTCTTTTTTATCGGATCAGGTAAGTGGAGTGCGGATTATCTTCTTAAAAAGAGAACAGGTAAATAGAATCCGGGAAGTAAGGATGTTTTTACTGGATTATTTCTTTAAGAAATCCCGGATCGTGTTCAAATAAATTTCAGGTTGTTCAGTTGCTATTCCATGCCCGGCACCGGGTACTAGAACAAACCGGTGATGTTGAAATAAAGATAAATATTCACTGGTATATCCCCATTTGATATTGTCGCACTGGCCTTTTAAAATCAGGACAGGAACTTTGCATTGTTTTAATTTCTCACGT
>CAZBZA010000284.1:0-4707 GCA_964495865.1 uncultured Lentimicrobiaceae bacterium | reverse complement strand
AATATTGCAGCCGACGCTAACGGAAAACAAACCCTTACTGGCATTTATGAAGTTAAAAATGGCGTTTATCAATTGTCGTTCTACGGCCTGGTAAAAAAGACTTTTACCATCGCGCCGGGCAGTTCTATAACCTGGTCGGGACGGCCGATGGATGCCGATCTGGATATTACCGCCGAATACGAAGTGCGTACTTCATCCGTTTCGCTGGTTGCCAACGAAACAGCATCAATGAGCGATGCCGAAAAACAAACGTTTAACCAACGGCTGCCGTACATGGTAAAACTGAACATTAACGGTTTCCTGGCTGAACCTGAAATCAGTTTCAATATCGACCTGCCCGAACGCTACCTGGTAACCTATCCGCTGGTAGCCACCAAACTGGCCATGCTTAACAGCGAAGAGATGACGCAGGAACTTAATAAACAGGTATTTGCGCTGCTTGTAACCGGCAGTTTTATGGCCGACAATCCGCTTTCAGCAACCAGTTCGTCGCCTACCAATATCGCATCAACGGCGGCACGCAACAGCGTTAACGGAATACTTGCCGATCAGCTTAACAATATTTCGAGCAAATATATCAGCGGTGTGGATGTAAATTTCGGATTAACATCGTACGAGGATTATGAGGAAAATCCGGGCGATATCCGCACCGAAATGGATATACAGGTTTCGAAAAAACTGTTTAACGACCGCATAACGGTGGAAGCTATGGGTTCCTTTGATCTGGAAGGAGACAAAAACAAAAGTGCAACATCTTCGTCGAAAACCATGACCGGTGAATTTGCCGTAATTTACCAACTCACCGAAAGTGGCGAGTATAAACTAAGGGCGTATTATGAAGATGCCTACGACTTATTCGATGGGGATATTTCGTACAGCGGAATCGCGCTGATATTTGAAAAGGAATTTGATACGTTGAAGAAGAAGAAGAAGGAGAAGAAATGAGAGTTAACAGAGGTTCAGGGGTTCAAGGGTTCAATTGCCTGCGGCGTTCAAGAGCTCAAGGGTTCTTAAAGTTGAACGGTTCAATTTTCAAATCCACAAATCTTCAAATCCTCAAATCTTCAAATCCTCAAATCCTCAAATAAAAACAACTTTAAAACACAATACCTATAATACGTGAATAACACCCGGTACAAATATTTACTGCTTTTGCAGGCTTTGCTCCTGCTGGTCGTCCTTTCGGGATGTACCGGCTTAAAGAGTGTGAGCGATGGCAGGCATCTGTATACCGGTCAGGTTATGGAAATAGATTCGCTGCAGTTCCTGGCCGAACCCAAAGCTGCACTGGCTGAACTCGAAGAACTTATTACCATTAAACCCAATAAAAAATTCCTTTGGATGCGGCCTGCGCTAAGCCTGCACAATATGCTTCCAGAGCCCAAAAAAGAGACCGGCTTCCGCCATTGGATGAAATATACACTGGGCACTCCTCCAGCCTTTATTGAAGATATCAACCTCCCGAATACAACAGCAGCCATCGAAAACAGGCTGCAGAACCGGGGGAATTTTCAAGCCGGGGCTGATTTTGAAGTTACTGAAAAAGGGAAAACCGCCAAAGTGAAATTTATAATTTCTCCCGGCAAACCCTATAAATTGCAGACGATAAATTATCCTGATAGTTTAACAAAAGGAATTGATTCTGATATCAGTTTAACAAAATCAAATTCAATTCTCCGCCAAGGGGATATTTACAATTTAAAAGACTTTGACAATGATCGTGTGCGTATCGACCGGATTTTGAAAGACAAGGGCTATTTTTATTTTAAACCCGGCTATCTCCTTTTTACCGCCGATACAGCCATTGGCGAACGAAAAATAAATACCTGGCTGAATGTAAAACCAGGAATTCCCGCCGAAGCAACTACTTCATTCAAACTGAACAGAATATATGTTTTCGACGATTTTTCGCTCAGCAACTACACTCCTGATACGGTAAAAATAGGCGACTATTACTACGTTTCCGAACATCATCAGTTTAAACCAAAAACCATCCTCGATGCTGTTTTTCTCGAAAAAGACAGTTTATATTCCCGCACCGATCATTACAATACACTCCGCCACCTGATGGGGATCGGTGTATATAAATATGCCAATGCCAGGTTTAAACCCGACGATTCAATCCCCGACAGGATGAACGTGAACCTTTTTCTTACTCCCGTAAGGAAAATATCACTCAGTGCCGAAATGAGCGCTGCTATAAAATCAAATAACTTTGCCGGTCCCGGACTGAACCTGATGTATAAAAACAGGAATCTGTTCGCTGGCGCCGAACTGTTTACCCTTACCCTGGGAGGGAGTTTCGAAACCCAGGTGAGCGGCGATTCAAAAGGCCAGACATCGTACCAGGTTAACCTCGACGGAACACTCACATTGCCCCGCTTCGTGCCGGGCTTTTTAGGAAGGAACACTTCGCGCACTTTTGTACCTAAAACCATTTTTGCCGGAGGAGGAGGAATTTATTCGAGGGTGAACCTGTACGAGATGCATTCGTTTAATACATCAATGGGCTACAATTGGAAAAAGACTGAAAAAATATCGCACCTTTTCAGGTCAATCGAAGCCAGTTTTACCAATCTCGACGAAACAACCCAAGAATTTGAAGATTATCTTGACGAAAACCCAACGGTACGCAAAAGCTTCGAAGAGCAGTTTATTATCGGTGGAAGTTATACGTTCACGAATAGCAATTTTTACTTCAAAACCCGGAAGAATGTTTTTTACCTGAGTGAATCGGTTGACCTTGCAGGTAATTTGTTAAGCCTTATAACGCGGTTTACACAAAACTCGTGGCCCACCGCCGACAATCAGCACGAAGTATTAGGACTGCCATATTCGCAATTTATTAAGCTCCGGAGTGAGTTCCGGCATTCGTATAACATAAACAAAAACAGTCAGTTAGCATGGCGGTTTATTGCAGGAGCTGCTCTTCCGTACGGCAACTCAACTACTATACCGTATATCAGGCAGTACTATGTGGGAGGAACCAACAGCATTAGAGCTTTTGTTGCGCGCTCCATCGGACCGGGAACTTTTAGTACTTCCGATACGCTAAACGACGCATATATCGATCAGGCCGCTGATATAAAACTCGAAGCCAGCGTTGAATACCGCTTTGATATTTACAAATATTTTAAAGGTGCTGTGTTTGCCGATGCAGGAAACATCTGGCTCGTAAACGATGACCCGCAAAGGCCTGGTGGTAAGTTTGATATGGATACTTTTTACGAAGAAATCTATATCGGCTCCGGAGTGGGGTTTCGTTTCGATTTTTCAATCATTGTGCTGCGCATCGACCTTGCTGCCAAAATCCGGAAACCATATCTCCCCGAGGGCGAGCGCTGGGTTTTTGATCAGATAGAATTTTTCAACCGCGACTGGCGAAAGGAAAATCTGTTGTGGAACATCGCAATAGGGTATCCGTTCTGATCGATAATTCTTCCTCTTGTATGGCTGATAAATGGTAAACGTGCAAACCGAAAGATTAATATTTTTGACATCTAACATCCGTCTCCCGACTTCCCGTATTCTACTTTCACTCCCTAAACGTCACTCCCGGCTCTCTAATACCAACATTTATAAAAACTACAAAAATCACACATTTTAAATTAATGCTTCCTAAAACCATAGATGTATGAACCCAGGAACTATCATTTCACTACTAATTTTTATTCTGATCAGTTTTAACATAAACGCCCAGGAAAGCAAAAAACCATTTGCAGTATTTCGCGACAGCCTTGATCAAGCCATCGACATCAGCGATTTCCTTCTGAATAAAAAAGGGTTCCTTTTAGTCCCCTCAATTATTACCGAACCGGCAGTTGGTTATGGTGCGCTTGGAGCGGCAGTATATTTTCATTCGTCCTATTCCGCTAAAAAAGGGCCTCCGAGCATGAGCGGAGTTTTAGGTGGCGGTACACAAAACGGAACCTGGGTGGCAGGCGCATTTCACGTTGGCTACTGGAAACGCGATCGAATCCGGTATATGGGGGCCATAGCCCGTACCTATGTTAATATCGGGTATTACGGGGCAGGATTTATTGAGAGTATTGAAGACGAACCGGTTAACCTGAATATGGATGCATGGCTTTTGCTGCAGCAGATAAAATTCAGGGTGGCTGAAACAAATTTCTTTATCGGAGGCCGTTACCTGTTGTTGGATACATATAATACATTCGAAATTCCGGTCGAAATTCCTGAATTTGAAGGAACCGAATTCAGCTCTACATTGAGTGAAGCAACGGCAGTATTGAACTACGATTCGCGCAATAATGTTTTTTCCCCAAACAAAGGATTTTTCATTGAGCTCTCAGGTACTTATAGTGATACCTGGATGGGCAGCGATGATTTATACGGCAGGTTAGCAGTGAAAATGATCGGATATTTTCCTGCAAGTGAAAAACTTATGGTTGGCATCAGGCACGAAAGTACCTATTCTCTTGGCGACATACCGTTTTATGCCCGGCCTATTGTTAGTTTGCGGGGAGTACCCTTAATGAAATATCAGAATAACAACACCACCGTAATGGAAGCCGAAGCGAACTGGAATGTTTACAAACGCTGGAACCTGGTTGGATTTACAGGTATCGGTAATGCTTTTTCCGATTTCGAATCATTCGATAAAGGAAAAACGGTAAGCTCTGCCGGTGCAGGGTTCAGGTACCTGATGGCACGCAAATTCGGGTTGCAGATGGGAATGGACTTCGC
>CAZBZA010000283.1:0-4751 GCA_964495865.1 uncultured Lentimicrobiaceae bacterium | reverse complement strand
GGGGCGACAAGGCGAGTGGCATGTCGTCTTGATCGCGCAGCATTGAACCCCTGAACATTGAACCTTTTAACGCGCAGCACTGAACCGTCACTGCGAGGAACGAAGCAGGACCGCGCAGCATAAAACTGTTAAACGCGCAGCATTGAACCTTTTTAAATTAAAGAACATTGAACTACAACGCTTATTTCAACGCCAAACTCCTGCTAACCGCTGAATATCTTGTGCTCAACGGAGCAAAAGCGCTTGCTGTTCCTCTAAAATTTGGACAACGCCTGCAGGTGGAGGAAAATGATCAGGGATTTATCTCATGGCAATCCATTGCGAATGATGGTTCCGACTGGTTCACCGGGAAATATAACTTAAATGATTTTCGTATTATCGAAAGCAGCAACCCTGAAACCGCAGTTCATCCACAGCGTTTAATGCTGACGGCGAAAAAATTAAATCCTTCTTTTTGTAAAGATTTTGCCGGATGCCATGTAGTTTCTACATTAAATTATCCTTTGTTATGGGGACTGGGCAGCAGTTCCACTCTTATTGCAGCTGTTGCCGGATGGGCGGGGATTGATCCGTTCAGACTGCATTTTGAAGTATCAAAAGGCTCGGGCTATGATATTGCCTGTGCTATCAGCAATAAGCCGCTTATTTATTCACTTATCGATAGAAATCCGCAATTTGAAACCGTTTCGTTTTCTCCTTCATTTTCTGATAAAATATTTTTCGTTTACCAGGGCCAGAAACAGGATTCAGCCGAAGGAATTACAACCTTCAAAAAACGAAATTCCAACCCCGATTCAAGCCTTATTGCTGCAGCAAGCATACTTACTGGCCGCATGCTCCACTCTGCCACGCTTAATGAATTTGAACAGGTAATCCGCGAACATGAAATACTGATCAGCGAAATACTGGGAGCTAAGCCATTGCGCGATACCCTTTTCAGCGATTTACCCGGCGAAGTAAAATCCCTTGGGGCATGGGGCGGCGATTTCTGTATGCTCACCTGGCGCGAAGATTTATCTTTATTACCGGCTTACCTGAAAAGTAAAAGCCTCGAAACATGGTTTAATTTCAACGATATTGTACTTTAGCGCTCAAATTCAGTTTTCAGATGACCAATTCTGATTTCCAAGGTTCCGGATTAACATCAGTTTTAACACAATCGGTAAGTGTTTCATGGCAATCGCCAAGCAATATTGCCCTTGTGAAATACTGGGGCAAAAAAGGCAGGCAATTGCCTGTAAACGCTTCGTTAAGCATGACTTTGTCAAAAGCTTATACCGAAACAAAACTGACCGCTTTACCGCGTGAAACTGACGGTGACATCGTTCTTGATTTCTGGTTCGAAGGCAAACAGGACAATGCTTTCGGACAACGGATGAAGACTTTCCTGCAGTCAGTAACCGATATTTTCCCATGGCTCAACCAGGTAAACCTTAAACTCGAAACCCACAATACTTTCCCTCACTCGGCAGGTATAGCCTCTTCGGCATCGGCTTTCAGCGCGCTTGCTTTGTGTTTATGTTCGCTGGAGGCGGAATTGTGCGGAATACTTTCTACCGAAAGCGAATTCAGGTTCAAAGCTTCCTATGTTGCAAGGCTTGGATCAGGTAGCGCGAGTCGCTCGGTGTTCCCGGGATTTACAGTATGGGGATTAACAAAATCGCTCCCGGGATCTTCTGATTTACTGGCAGTGCCTGTGCCTGAGGTACATTCCGTTTTTAAAACCTTGCGCGATACAATTTTAATTGTAAACCAAAAAGAGAAACCTGTTTCAAGTACCGAAGGCCATAACCGCATGAACGGGCATCCTTTTGCCGAAGCGCGTATCAGGCAAGCCGGGAAAAATACAAGCGATCTGCTCGAAGCAATTAAAACCGGAAATAAACAAAACTTTATCCGGATTGTTGAAAACGAAGCTTTTACTTTACATGCCCTCATGATGACTTCCGATTCGGCTTTTATGCTGATGTTGCCGGAAACGGTTCGGATTATCAGCCGGATTCAGGAGTTGCGTAAGGAAAAAGGACTCGATATTTGCTTTACCCTTGATGCTGGCCCCAATATACATTTACTTTATTTTGAGGATCAATTCGAACAAGTGAACAAATTAATTGTTGAAGATTTATTAAAAAATAATGAACAAAATATGCGTATTGATGATCTATATGGTAACGGGCCGCTTAAGACCGTCTGATACCTGAACATTTCTTACGCAGCAGGTTTTTGTAAAAATAATATAATGAGTAGTAAAACGGATATTTTTTACGGTAAAGTATTGTTATTTGGCGAGTATAGCATCCTTTTCAATTCGAAAGGACTAACGATCCCTTATACCCATTTCACCGGGCAACTTAGTTACATTAACGACGATAAATACACTGACTATGAGTTTGCGCTGCAATCGAACAAGCAGTTGAAGGAATTTCTTCACTTCATGCTCGAACTCGAAGCAAAGGGTGAGATGCCCTGCAGCATCAACTTCAAAAGTCTGGCATCCGACATTGAAAAAGGATTGTATTTCGAGTCGAACATACCGCAAGGTTATGGCATAGGAAGTTCGGGCGCGCTTGTGGCTTCAATATATGATAAGTATTGCATGAACAAAATAGAAGCCTCCGAATCCATTACAGGAAAAGATATCAGCAGGCTCAGAGAAATTTTCTCGAAGCTGGAATCCTTGTTTCACGGGCAGAGCAGCGGTATTGATCCGTTGAATTGCTACCTTCAGCACCCCTTGCTTATACATTCGCGCGAGGACATAGCCATTACCGGAATCCCACGCAGCAAGTTCGAAAACGAAGGTGTTATATTTTTAGTTGATACAGGTAAAATCGGCAAAACCGGTCCGCTTGTAAATCATTTCCTGGAGCAGATGCGCTTTAAGGACTACGAAAATATTTTTAAAACCGACTATATCCCCTGGGTAAATCAATGCATTTCGGATATTCTGAGCGGAAATATGCGTTCGTTTTTCGAATCGCTTATTAAAGTTTCAACTTTCCAGCTAAAGCATTTTACCAATATGATACCCGAAAATTTTATGCCTGCATGGAAATGGGGACTCGATTCGGGTAAATTCCAGCTTAAACTCTGTGGATCAGGTGGCGGAGGTTTCCTATTGGGTTTTACCACCGATTACCAGGCTTCGAAAAAGTATTTCGCTGATCTTCATCACGATCTGATTCCGGTTTATAAGTCGGCGTAGGTTCCGGGAATTCTATTTCTAAACTCTTCAAGCTTTTCATTAACGCTGTGCGGTTGTGAAACCCTGATGTTAAATCTTAGTGTATTTCTTCAGTTAATTGTCCTGGTAGCATTTTCAACTGAACCATGAATCCGTTACTTTTGTAATGAATACATTTCTTTTTTAATACAATACCATGCAAAGCACCTTCTCCCTTTCCGGCCATATCGTTGACGTTGTTTCCGGTGCAATTTTCCCCGGAACAATTGAAGTTTCAAACGGCAAATTAACTTCAGTAACTCCTTGCGATGTAACCGAAAAACAGTATATCCTTCCGGGATTAATTGATGCCCATGTGCATATCGAAAGTTCAATGCTGGTTCCGGCTGAATTTGCAAGGCTGGCAGT
The DNA here is from genome assembly GCA_964495865.1 of uncultured Lentimicrobiaceae bacterium. Taxonomy (GTDB): domain Bacteria; phylum Bacteroidota; class Bacteroidia; order Bacteroidales; family UBA4417; genus UBA4417. Next base: position 1,159 of record CAZBZA010000283.1, on the reverse strand, counting down.
TGTGCATGGTACAACGGCTACGGTTTCCGATCCGCACGAGATTGCCAACGTGCTGGGACTCGAAGGTGTTGATTTTATGATACATAACGGGAAAATGTCGCCGTTTAAATTTCATTTCGGCGCTCCTTCCTGCGTGCCTGCAACCGGTTTCGAATCGTCGGGAGCTGTAATCGATGCCACTCAGATCGGGGAATTGCTTAAGCGCGATGATATTCTTTACCTTTCGGAAATGATGAATTTCCCCGGTGTGATTTATGGAGATGAAGAAGTGCATCAGAAACTGGCTTTCGCGAAGAAATATGATAAACCGGTTGATGGACATGCACCCGGTCTGGATAAAGATGGAATTGCAAAATATGCCGCTGCCGGAATCAGCACCGATCACGAATGCACCGATCTGGAAGAAGCTCTCCTTAAAATTGAAGCTGGCATGCACATCCTTATCCGCGAGGGAAGTGCTGCCCGTAATTTTAATGCGCTGGTGCCGCTGCTGGCCACGAATCCTGAAAAAGTGATGTTTTGCAGTGACGATAAGCATCCTGACGACCTGGTATCCGGTCATATTAACCTGCTTGTAAAACGTGCGATACAATCAGGATACGATGCTATGGATGTGCTGAGGGCTTGCACCTTAAACCCGGTGAAACAATACAAACTAAAGTGTGGTTTGCTTCAAACCGGTGATGCCGCTGATTTTATTGTTGTAGATAACCTGGCTGATTTCAATGTGCTGCGTACCTATATCGATGGAAATCAGGTTGCCAAATCAGGAAAAACACTCTTGCAGTCATACAGTTACGAAACACCTAACTGTTTCCTGGCTCATCCGGTTGATATACAAACGCTCGAAGTCCCTTCATTTCAAGGTAGAATGAAAGTGATACGTGCCTTCGATGGCGACCTCGTTACCGCGAAATTCCTGGCCGATCCTGTGATTGTAAATGGAAAAATCGTCAGTGATATCGATAATGATATTCTCAAAATTACTGTTATCAATCGCTATAATCCTTCGAAACCTGCTATTGCTTTTATTAACGGCTTTGGTTTGCAACACGGGGCAATGGCTTCGACCGTAGCTCACGACAGCCACAATATTATTTGTGTTGGGACCAATGATGCTGATATGGTGACTGTTATCAACAGCCTTGTGGATAATAAA
>CAZBZA010000282.1:0-4762 GCA_964495865.1 uncultured Lentimicrobiaceae bacterium | reverse complement strand
TCCAAGTCCTTAGTGAAACTTAGTGGTCTTAGTGCCTTAGTGGTTTATAAAAATCACAATTCAAAATTCACAACTCACAAATCACAAATTCCAAGTCCTTAGTGAAACTTAGTGGTCTTAGTGCCTTAGTGGTTTATAAAAATCTCAATTCAGAAATCAAAATGCACAACTCACAACTAATTGTTGTTGTTCACCCCCACTCAAGCAGCACATATCCGAAATATAATTCCTAATTTTTCTTCCGCGAACTTCTGTTGCCTCCAAAAAATCCCCATCCCCCACTTCCCAGCAGGAAACCAAAAGCATACCAGGCTCCGTTGTTATTCGGTGCATAAACCGTAATATCGTCGCGGAACAACATGGCTATCAGGTCGAAAGGAGCAATAAAACCATGCAACAATCCACCAAGGAAACCATATGTATGGCCGGTTAGGCAAGGAGTAACAACTTCCATATTCGCGCAGCCTGCAAGCAGGAAAGTAACTGATGCTAATAGTAAGGCAACAAAAATGCCGTTTAATTTTGGGTTTTTTCTCATCATCTGAATTTTATAAAAATTTTAATTCCAGTTTGTAAACGGTATAAAGTTATAACGCTTTTTGCAATTGATTGATAGCTTTTAAAAATTTAACCCAATTTATATTTTGGCATAATCTATTAACAAGTCAGATGCTTTTCTTAATAAACATCTGACAAACATCATTTTACATCCGGTCTACCGAAAAGTGCTGACCCGACGAATACAAATTGTCTGATTTCTCCTATATTTTTATAATCTGTATCAAAAAAAATCAGATTGGTAAAACAGAAAAGACTGCCATTACCTGACAGCCTTTCCCAACTAAAATAAAACAATCACGTTTAGTACTTCAACCCCGGGAAACCAGTTTTTTTAGCAATGATATACATGTTTACAGAACAATTAAATGTTTCGCCATCTGCAATCTGGAACTCGGTAAGACTCGGACTGCCTAATCCCCCGGAACCATACCATCCGACATAATCGGTTGAAGACCAATATCCGTCGTTATCTATATCTTTCCAAACGTCAAGATAGTAGTTGCCCGGATTCACGTCAATTAATGCAAATGAAACACTAGCACCAGCGCCGGTAACCGAGCCGAATTTGATAGGCTGATTATTAAGCCAGTTATCGTAGGAAGTATAAATACTAACTTTCGAATTTGAAAGATCGCCTGATGTTCCGGCGGGGAACTTAGCAGTTCCGGTAATCTGGGTAACAGGCTGAAGCACTGTTAATGCTCCGTTTCCAATGGCCTGTCCACCATTACCATCACTTACTGTTACGGTAATTGAATGTGCCCCGGCGGCAGAAGGAGCAGTCCAGGATACGCTGCTACCGGCTCCCTGAATGGCACCCCCGGTCACAACATATCCATAAGTTAGAGGATCATTCTCAGGGTCGGTAGCCGTAACTGTAACAGTAACGATGCCATTCGCATTTACGGTACCCGGGGTAACAACAACCGCTGAGATTGTAGGGCTTTTGTTTTCTTCGTCTTTCTTGCAGTTAGAAAAACTGATAGCAATTGTGACCAGAAATGCTATCACCATAAAAGAGAAATGTTTGTTTGCCATTTTTCAATCTTATTAGGTTAAACATAAATCTGAATAATATATAGGGTTTATGGGGTCCTGTGTTATGAACGCCAAAGAAACGATGCTCTGTCCCTATCTAGAAGTCGGAAAAGTCAACAATAAGATTTTTTTTAAGTGTAGGCAGTATTACAAATATAGTGAATTTTAAGATATGTTGCGCTATAAGCAGTATAATATTTTCTTTGCCCTCAAGCTGCGCCTAAAGAATTGTGATCCTGCTCAGGCAAACAACATAACAAGTAACTGTGCCGATACAATCCTCAGAAACATCACCAGCGGATAAATGGTAGCATATGCCACTGCCGGTGCCTCGCATTGCGATATTGAATTGGCAAAGGCCAGTGCCGGCGGATCGGTCATACTGCCTGACAGTAATCCGCTTACTTCGAAGAAACTGTTTTTTAAAACCAGTTTTGAAAATAATCCTACAATTATAAGTGGTATAAGTGTAATGGCCGCACCATATGCCATCCAAATAAATCCATCGCCCGAAACCAGGGTAGGGATAAACCGTTCGCCCGCTTTAATACCCACACTGGCAAGGAAAAGCACAATACCAACTTCGCGAAGCATAAGGTTTGCACTTGGCGTTGTGTATGACGCCAATGATATTTTGTATCCGAACTTACTTAATAGGATGGCAACAATAAGCGGACCGCCGGCCATTCCAAGTTTTATAGGTGTAGGAATTCCGGGTATAACAATTGGGATGCTGCCAAACAAAACACCTAGTAGTATTCCAATAAAAATAGGGAACAGGTTTGGTTCATTCAGGCGTTTGATGGAGTTACCTAATATCAGTCCAACGTTATCAATGGCGCTTTCCTCGCCAACGATAGTAATTTTATCACCAATCTGAAGTTTTAATTTTGGCGAAGCAACCAGTTCAATACCAGCCCTGTAAATCCGGGTGATATTAATTCCGAAACGTGCACGTAAATTCAACGATTCGAGCGATTTGCCGGAAGCTGAAATATGGGTAACCAATACCTGTTTCGACATAAGTTTACCCGGTTGGGTGGCCAGGTCAATTTCACTCTTTCGACCAAATTGCCTGATCAGATTGTCAATTTCCCCTTTCTGCGCCACGAAAAGTACAATATCGCCGGTATGCAGCACTGATGCCGAATGGGCCCCCTGAACTTCGCCTGAATGATAAATACGCGAAATCACTGTGTCGCGATTAAGCAATTCCTTTAAATCTTCAACTTTCTTTCCTTCAATTTCTGGATTTGTAACAAGGATACTGATTTTTTCGGGCAATGTTTCTTCCGGATTCTGAAGTTCATTATAATTTATAAGTTCCTGGGTAATATTGGTTCGTGTAAGCTTACGTATAGCAAGCATAGTTATGATAATACCCAAAACGCCAAAAGGATATGCAACAGCATATCCTAAACTGATATCAGGAATTCCGGAAGCTGCAGTGCCTGATGTTACTTCGTCGAGTGCCTGTTGTGCAGCACCAAGACCGGGAGTATTGGTTACAGCACCCGATAAAATACCCACCATTACAGGCATAGAGGTTCCTGTAACAAAATGCAATATAACCGCTGTTGTCGCACCTAAAATTACAATTGCTGCAGCAAGAAGGTTAAGTGTAATTCCCCCTTTACGGAATGATGAGAAAAAACCGGGTCCGACCTGTAACCCAACCGCGAAAACAAATAGGATCAATCCGAAATCTTTAGCAAAATCAAGAACCTGGTGATTGATGGCAAAACCAAAATGCCCCACAGCAATGCCGGTAAACAACACGAAAGTAATTCCCAATGAGATATTTAATACTTTGATTTTACCTAAAACAACACCTATTGCAATAACAAAACTGTAAATGATAATTGTTTGGGCTACTGATTCTTTGGTAAACAAATCGTAAATCCAATCCATAATTTCGAGCTTTTAAGAACTGCAAACTTAGTTCAATTACGCAAGATGAAGCAAAAAATATACTGTAATTGCGGTTTTGGGAAATAGCCTGAACTCTTCACAAACTTAGTGAATTCTTTGAGCCTTAGAGTCTTCGTTGCATTATGAAAATTTGCCACTAAGTCACGAAAACACTAAGATTCTCTAAGATAAAGTAAAGTCGGGCCTTTTCACGAATTGTTCAGGGTAGAAACATTCTCCGCAAACAGGTATGAAAGGATGTTTCATTACCAAAAAACAAATAACAAATTCCTTTCTGCTTTTATATATGTGTATGCAAATGCCGGAACTAACAGATTAAAATAGTGGCCAATAAACCGTTCAAACTTGAGTTGTTCCGGATCTAAAAATAAGGTTTAGATTTCGGTTAGCCGGTCATTAAAAAAAAGCACCTAATTATTCAGTTTTGAGTATAATATACACTTTTATGAATACATTTGCAGCCTGAATACAAAATGCCATCATCAATCATTTAAAGAAAAACATACTATGAGAATTCATTTTAAATTATTTGTCCTGCTTGCCGGCATCATCCTTATGGCAGCTTCGTGCAACAATAAAAATGCAGCTGACGAAAACCTGGCTCCAAATGTGCGCAAAGTTAAAGTTGAAGAAGTTATTCAATCGAGCAATTACACTTATCTTCTTGTATCGGAAAAAGATCAGGAGAAATGGATTGCCATTAGCAAAGCGGAAGTGGAAAAAGGCAAATTTTATTATTACGAACCAGGTATAGAAATGACCAATTTTGCGAGTAAAGAATTAAAAAGAACTTTCCCTGCTATCACTTTTGTTGATAAGTTCAGCGATCAACCCATTGTTGCTAAAATTACTGTTGCCGATTCAGCTAAAGGCAAACAAGCCGCTGAACCAAAAGAAGGGATAAAAGTTGACCCTGCCAAAGGCGGCATAACCATTGCTGAGCTTTTTGCCAATAAAGATTCATACGCCGGGAAAACAGTGAAAATCAGGGGTGAGGTTGTAAAATACAGTCCTGATATTATGAAAACAAACTGGGTCCATATTCAGGATGGCACCAATAATGATGGCTCGTTCGATCTAACAATTACTACTGATGATGTTACCAAAATAGGCGACGTTGTTACTTTTGAAGGAGTTGTTGCTGTAAAAAAAGATTTCGGAGCAGGCTACTATTACGAAGTAATTGTTGAAAAAGCTAAATTGCTGACGCAGATGTAGTTTTAGCTATCGG
>CAZBZA010000281.1:0-4762 GCA_964495865.1 uncultured Lentimicrobiaceae bacterium | reverse complement strand
AATCTCCAAAAATCCCTACCTTCGCTTTTCATGCTCATTAATACTTTATGCGCACCACATTATTTGTAAATGTATTGCTTCCCTTACCTGTAGCAGGTTATTTTACTTACAGGGTACCTTTCGACTTCAACGATGAAGTCGAAACCGGTAAGCGTGTGGTTGTGCAATTTGGCAAAAAGAAAGTTTATACTGCTTTAATTCACAGTGTTACCGAAAAAGCCCCTAAGGTCGAAACCAAATATATTCTCGGAGTTCTCGATCTGAAACCGGTAGCTAACGAATTCCAGTTCCGGCTATGGGAATGGATGGCTTCATACTATTGCTGCACAGTTGGTGAAGTGATGAATGCCGCACTTCCCTCAGCTCTGAAATTAGCCAGCGAATCGAAAGTGCGTATTGTGCCGGGGGTTGAACTCAGTACGGAAATCCTTTCGGAAAAAGAATACAACCTGTTGCGTGCCCTGAAAGAAAACGGAGCTTTGTCAATTACCGATGCTTCGCGTTTTGCCGATTTGGTTAAGATTATTCCTCTGATCCACAACCTGATAGAAAAAGGATATATCGTTACCGAGGAAGAAATCCGTGATCGGTTTACCCCAAAAACTCTTTCGTTTATCAAGCTTACCGATGCTTACAGCAGCGAAGAACAACTGCAGCTGATTTACAATAAACTGGAGCAAAAAGCACCGAAACAGCTCGATTTGCTGATTGAATATATACAGCTTTCTAAAATAATGTCGGCCAACCCGGTGGAGGTTTCGCGAAAGGAATTGTTTGCGCGAATTGACGATGGCGCTTCAAAATTTAAAGCACTCGAAAAGAAAGGCGTTTTCGAGGAATATGATAAGGAAATAAGCCGGCTCAATTACCGCCAGGCTACACACACGGCCGAAAGCATTGTATTAACTGTTGAGCAATCACGTGCATTGCAGGAAATAACCGATTCATTTTCCACAAAAAATGTGACTTTGCTTCATGGAGTTACTTCGAGCGGGAAAACCGAGATTTACATAAAAATGATCAGGCAAATGATGGATGAGGGTAAGCAGGTATTGTACCTTCTTCCGGAAATTGCACTTACCTCGCAGATTATTAATCGTTTACAGAAATATTTTGGCAACGAAGTGGGCGTTTATCATTCGCGTTACAACGAAAATGAACGAGTTGAAATATGGCAGCATGTAGCAGGAACCGGATCGCAATCCTTCAAAGTTTTGCTGGGAGCTCGTTCGGCTATGTTTCTGCCTTTCAACAACCTGGGGCTTATTATTATTGATGAAGAACATGATGCATCCTACAAGCAATATGATCCTGCCCCACGTTACAATGCGCGCGATGCGGCTGTTTTCCTGGCATCTATGCATGGGGCCAAAGTGCTTTTAGGCTCGGCAACGCCTGCCATCGAAAGTTTTTACAATGCCAGCCAGGGGAAATACGGGATTAGTTCGTTATCCGAACGTTTTGGCGGACTGTTACTTCCACAGATTAAGCTTGTTAACCTGAAGGAAGAACATCGAAAAAAAACCATGCAATCCATCTTTTCGTCAGCACTGGTCCGTGAAATAGAGGCAGCTTTGGCGGCAAATGAACAGGTTATCCTTTTTCAGAACCGGCGCGGCTTTTCGTTGCATATCGACTGCGAAAACTGCAGCTGGATACCTCATTGTGTGCAATGCGATGTTTCGCTGGTGTATCATAAAAACCAGAACCAACTTCGCTGCCATTACTGTGGATACACAACCCGTATACCTGATAAATGCCCCGACTGTGGTCACACTCATCTGGTAATGAAGGGTTTCGGGACCGAAAAAATTGAAGAGGAGCTTTCGTTGATTTTTCCGGCTGCCCGTATTTCCCGTATGGATCTCGACACAACCCGTTCGCGGTTTGCGCATCAGAAACTGATCGCTGCTTTCGAAGAGCGAAAGGTTGATATTCTTGTTGGGACACAAATGGTAACCAAAGGTCTTGATTTTGATCATGTTAGCCTGGTAGGAATATTGAATGCGGATAGTTTGCTCTCCTATCCCGATTTCAGGGCTTTCGAACGCGGTTTCCAGCTCATGGCGCAGGTTGCAGGCCGCGCGGGACGGAAAAACAAACAAGGGAAAGTACTTATACAGGCATTTAATCCTTCGCATCCCATTTTGGGAATGGTGCTGGAGCACAACTACGAAGCTATGTATCTCAGCCAGTTGACTGAACGTGAAAAGTTTAATTATCCTCCGTTCTGTCGTATTGTTCAGCTTTCGCTCAGGCATGTAAATGCCGATTTAGTTAACAAAGCCGCCGATGAACTTGCAAAATCATTGCGAAGATTATTTGGAAAAAGAATGTTAGGTCCTGAATATCCTACTGTTTCCCGAATCAGGAATCAATATCTGAAAAATATATTATTGAAATTTGAAAAAGGTATTTCCTTACCAAAAGCCAAAGACGAAATCAGGAATGCGATTATAAAGTTGAATTCAATTCCTGAATACAAACAGGTTAGAGTGTTGATTGATGTGGACCCGATGTAAATATTTTACGCTTTTCTGTAAAAATTTTATTGAAAGTTTGAGTGTGTTTATAGTGAAAACATGATAGATTTTCGCAATTATCAAGTCGCAAATTCCAAACATAGTTGTATTGCAAGTGTTAGTCCTTGAGATTGGGGTACTGGATCTTTTTAATAAAACGTGATATTATCCCATTCAAAGTATAAGATAGGTAATTACTAAAACAAAATATGGCCAAATAATCGAAATAAAACTACATTTGTAAATATAAAACACTGTCTTGAATTGAAAAGGGGAATCTTGTTTTTAGCTTTTTGCCTTTTGAGTTGGGGAAGCCTGGCTCAGGATGACACATTTAACCAAAAGGCAAACAGTTTTATTGAGCCAGGAGTGACTGATTATAAGTTAATTAAGGATTTTTTTCTTCCTTTCAGAAAAGATACTGCCAAATTATCTTTCGCGTTAAACATGGCAATCGCTAAAAAAGCAGTTGTTATACAATCATTCCTTTACAATGAATTAGGTACCCGTTACAGAGATCTTTCTAATTATAAAAAATCAGAAGAATACCATAAGCAGGCACTGATTCTTGCAAAGCAAACGAAGAATATATATATGGAAATTGCCGCATATAATATGCTCGGGGTTGTTTACCGGCGTATTGATTCCATTAAACCTGCAATTGATAACCATCAGAATGCATTAAACCTTGTTAATTCCATAAAAGATAAAGATGATGAGATATTACGTAGCCAGGCTGTTTCGCTAAACAGCATGGGGAATATCTTTCTTACGCTTAACCAGTTTGAAATGGCAAAAGATAATTTCGTCACTTCGCTGGGGATTGAGAAAAAGCTGGATAATAATCTGGGATTGGCAATTAATTACCAGAATATCGGAGGGGTTTATGAAAGCCTGAACCTGTTGGATTCAGCTATGGTTAATTATAAGAAATCATTGTCGTTTAACGAATTGATTGATTCGGACCTGGGAAGGATGATCTGTAACAACAGCATTGGCCAGGTATTCCTGAAACAAAACAAGCCAAAAGAGGCATTTGACTATATTAAGCCTACCATCGAAATTGCGGAAAGACTGGGAGACGACTTTTATACTGCTTCATCATACATAAACCTGGGCTGGGCTTATTTTGAACTAAACGACAATGCAAAAGGAAAAACGTATATAAACAAAGGGCTTCAACTTTCGAAAAGTAAGAACTATATCTCTTACATCTCCTCAGCTTATTTTTTATTATCTCAAATAGCAAAATCTGAAAATGATTTCGCTATGGCATTGAAATATAAGGACTTGTATATAGAATATAAAGAGAAACTTGCCAGTGATAAAAACTTAAAATACCTTTTTGATTTAATATCGAAATACGAAAACGAGAAGAAAGAACACGATTTAAAGCTGAAAGACAAAGAATTGGAAATAAGCAGACTGATTATTGAAAAATCTAATAGTCAGAAGTATTACCTTTTCCTGGGACTCATTCTGTTGTCATTTTTAGGGTTGGTCCTGTTCTATCAGAATAACTCGAGGAAGAATACTAATATCAAATTGGCCGCTTTAAATAACGACCTGGTTGAAGCAAATAAAGTCAGGACAAAGTTTTTTTCTATCCTTAACCACGATTTACGAGCTCCCGTGGCAAGTATCATCCAGTTCCTGCAATTTCAGAAAGAGTGTCCCGAAGAGCTTGATGATGAATTAAGAGAAAGTTTTGAAACTAAAACTTTGGTCGTTGCCGAAAATCTTTTAAGTAATATGGATGATTTATTGCTATGGAGCAAAGGACAAATGGAAGGATTTAAGCCGCAGATGCAATATATTGAAGTTGATAAACTCTTTGACGATATACAAAGCATGTACGACTACAGTATGCAATACCGGTTTGTATTCATTAATACAAGTAAGATCAGCGTATTTACAGATGAAAATTTCCTGAAAACCATTATGAGGAATTTAACCAGCAATGCAATTAAGGCCTTGAATAACAAATCAGAAGGAATTATTACCTGGAAGGCTACCCTGGTTGACAACCTCACGGTTTTATCAATAACCGATAATGGCGTTGGTGCAAAACCTGAACAATTTAAGGCTTTGTATGATGATAAAGCTGAAGTTGGCTCAAAGTCAGGACTGGGATTGCACCTCATCAGAGATTTGGCAAAACTAATCAAATGCTCTATTAAAGTTAATTCAAAGCCTGCCGAAGGCACAGAAATTTTATTGATTTTCAACGAGTAATATAA
>CAZBZA010000280.1:0-4768 GCA_964495865.1 uncultured Lentimicrobiaceae bacterium | reverse complement strand
AATAAAATATTCAGTTTCATTCAGCGTTTTGAGCCGCTTTAAAAGCATTGACTGGTCTAACGGCTCAGTTCCGGTATTGGACAGATTGATTTCAGATACAACTTCAAATGAAGTATCGGGAGTTGTAACAAAAACTTTTAACGGTGTACCATTTTCACCTGAAATGCTTATTTGTATTGGTGCTTTTGAAATACTTAAGTTGCTTATTTCATTTTGGACGGAAGTAATAATTTCTGTGCGTTCATCGTAAATATCACCTTTGGCTTTTTCCAACTTTTCATCCGTTGAACACCCATCAATTTTCGATAAATAGATGGCCGAGTGATCCCGCGGATTATCAATAAACATATCGGCGCTGATTTCTCCCTTTAGGAGTGCGTTCGAAAAATCACGGTTAAAAACCTTACGCAAGTCACTTTTATCTGAACTTATTTCACCCGTTTCATAAAAACGCTGAAGTTGTTTGCGCCAGGCCGAAACTACTGTAAACACATAATGAAATTTCTTGATGCGGCCTTCAATCTTCAGGGAATCAACACCTGCTTCTGACAATTCCCTCAAATCGGAAAATGCTGAATTATCCTTCAGATTAAGCGGAAAATCTTTACCTGCAAGCGTTGTTTTATACTGATCTCTGCAAGGCTGACTGCAACGGCCCCGGTTTCCTGAATTTCCTCCATGAACAGAACTCATGTAACATAGACCTGAAAATGATATACAATTGGATCCATGCACAAACACTTCGGTGAGCATATGGTGGAGATGTGCAACCGCTGTTAAAGCTTTTATTTCATTTATATTTAGCTCCCGCGAGAGGTTTACACGGGTAGCATTAAGCTTATTTAAAAACTTCACCTGGCCTTCATTATGTGTTGTCAACTGGGTGGAAGCATGAATTTTAAGGCTTTTGAAATGATTGGATACCAGGTAAAATAACCCCAGATCCTGGAGGATTATTCCGTCAATACTTGTATTTACCAATTTATTGAGCAAGCTGATAACAGCAGGAATTTCGCTGTCAACTACAATGATATTTAGCGTAAGAAAAACCTGGCAATTGTGTTTATGCGCCAAACGCAAAATACCGTTAAGATCATCGAAAGTGATATTGGCAGCACGGTTCCGGGCATTGAATTTATCCAGGCCACAATAAACGGCATCAGCCCCGGCAAGTATTGCAGCTTTAATAGAGTCTATATCGCCGCCGGGAGCAAGAAGTTCAATGTGTTTATTCATCCGGTAAAATTAGGGCTTAATTAAAAATTATCCCTGGAATTCTGTCGGATGCGGGAATACACTGAAATTTAATTGAATTTAACCGTTTGCACATTTCCGTTTATTCCTGAAAAAATTCCAAATCCGTTGTTAACGTTGGTATAAATCTGAATGGGTTCGGTAAAAGGATTGCCATTGTTGTTGTTAAACACCATCTTGCTCTTGTCATACAGATATTGTTCTTCCGAAACTGATATTAGTTCTGCAAAAACGTTTATACTCCGTTCCATACCCGAGTACATAATTGGAATATCAATAGTAACCTGGCTGCCGTTAAAGTACTGATCTGTAAAAAAATAATCGAAACCAAGATTGAAATCAACCAGCGGACTCATTGAATTATTGTTGTAGGTATACATACCGTAATTGGAAATATAGGTTATAGTATCACCCGACTGCTGAATTTCGTAGTAGATATTATGATAGTAAATTTTTAGTTTGTAATAATTCCGGCTTGCAGCAGGATCAGTGAGAGTAACATTAATTTTTCCTACAGTACTATATGAAGTATCGCCCGAATAGTAATAATCAACGTACGTAAAAGTATCACTTACCGATGTACTTAATTTGTCGGGAAAAACATCCTGAGGCACTGTAACTTCAGCCCATATCTGCTCGTATCCTGCTGCAGTTGCTACAATTTTATATTTATGGTTAATTTCGGGTTTTATTCCTTCAAAAACATACATAAATTGGTTATTTGCTGAAGGAAGGCTGGCTATAAGTATATTATCCTTGTATAATTCAACTTTTGCCGTGGTGATGTTTTTGTTCGGTGCGTTATCGAGAACCGAAAGACTTTTAAACAACAACAGCGTGATCACGCTATCAGGATTTAACTGGCAATTAAGAACCAGTTTCGACGGCGACATCGGAAAGTTTTCAATTTTTTCGGTTTCTTCACACGAAAACAAAAAGACAGATACTAAAAAAATAAGACCGGTGTTGAAAATTTTATTCATAGCTATGAGTTGCTTATTTGTGTTTTGGTAACGAAAATTTAAACGAATAACTTATCGAAGGGATCATCTGGAACAGACTCACACGTTTCAAAGCAACACTTCCCCGGGAGTCGTAACCGAAATAATAGTAAAATGGGTTTTTCCGGTTGTAAATATTATACATTCCAAGATCCCACGAGCTTACTCCCCATTTGGTTATCCTGGTTCTTTTAAACGAAATATCCAGCCTGTGATAGTTTGCAGCACGATACGAGTTGCGTTTTTCGTAAGTTTGAAGTTCCCATTCGTCAAGTCCCGGGAATTTTATGGTGGCAAGCGTTACAGCATTACCGCTGCCGAAAACCCAATCAGCCGAAAGGTCCCATTTATCATTCAGTTTTTGCATCACAACAATTGAAATGTCGTGTCTTCTGTCAAATTTGTAAGGAAATGGTTCACCCGAGTTAATTTCAGCAAACTGCCTGTTGCTCCAGGCAAGCGTGTAACCCACCCATCCTTTGGTATTCCCTTCCTTTTTCTGAAGCAAAACTTCCATACCATACGAATTCCCTTTCCCGGTGGTTACTTTATCTTCCCAGTTTATTTTGTTCGAGAGGTACGAAGCGCCTTCCTTATACTCAATCAGGTGGTTCATCCATTTGTAATACCCTTCGAGCGATACCAGGTAATTGTTGCTGAAAGTGCGGGAAACTCCTGCTGCCACCTGGGTTGATTTCTGCGGACTTATTTTTGCTGTCGACGGCACCCACAGATCAGTTGGCAGGCCAATTGACGAGTTTGTAAGAAGGTGAATGTTTTGCTGCATGTTTGCAAACGAACCTTTAATTGCCCAGTCGTTATTGAGCAGGTAGCGAACCGAAAACCTGGGTTGCAAAGAATGATAAAGTTTATTTTGAACAAAAAATGCTGAATAATGCAGCCCGAAATTTGCTTTCAGGTGATCGTTAATCATGTAATCATCTTCTATATACAGGCTTGTTTCGTTGGCCTGAATGCCAATATCACCCGAAGTACTGTCGCTGATAGAGGTGTTCTCATCTTCAATTTTATAGGACGAAACACCTGGCTCAAAATTGTGGAAAGCATTGTTGATACCGAATTTAATGTAATGATCAGGTGTCGGAATATAATCGAAGTCTGCCTTAACTGCTATATCGCGGATTCCTGATAAATATTTGATCGAATATACTTTGTTCTGTGTGGAGGTATCGGTTTGAATGATCGACTCCTGGAAGTCCTTAACGGTATAATTATAGTTGCTGTAGGTTAGAGCAAGATTACCGAATAGTTTTTCATTGTATTGATGGTTCCATTTTAAGGCTGAGGTTAGATTTCCCCACGAAAGCGACGACTGCGATTGTTCCTTGTAAATTACCCCGTCGTAGAGATATTCGTAAGGGAGCTGGTTGTTATAGTATTCGTCGCGCCCATTATATACGCTCAGGTAAATGCGGTCGCGCTGCGAGAAAATATGGTTTACTTTAGCACTCACATCATAAAAGTATAAACCGGTTTTCGAATATTCGTCACCCGAAAAACCCTTCATCAGCGGACTCGCCAGGTAATCGATATACGTGCGTCGGCCAGTGACAATAAAGGAAGTCTTGTCGTGCAAAATCGGTCCTTCGACCATAATTTTTGAGCTGATAAGCCCAATGGATCCTTCGCAGTTAATATGTTTCATATTTCCTTCCTTCATCCGGATGTCGACCACGGAAGAAAGCCTGCCTCCGTAACGGGCTGGAAAACCGCCTTTTATCAATTCCACATTTTTAATAGCATCGGCATTAAATACAGAAAAGAAACCCAGCAAATGCCCGGCATTATAAATTGGTGCATCATCAAGGAGAATCAGGTTCTGATCCGGACCGCCACCGCGAACATACAAGGCACTTGTACCTTCGTTGCCTGATTGAACTCCTGGTAATAACTGCAGGGTTTTCAGTATATCCACTTCACCCATAAACGAAGGCATGCTTTTGATCTGTTGAATTGGAATATTGAAATTGCTCATTCTCGACGAAGTTTCTGAGTTTTCAGCACTCGATGCGGTAATATTCACCTCTTGAAGGGTAAGCACAGACTTCAGGTGAATGTTGAGCACCAGGTTACTTTCAAGTCTGATAGTGGTAATTTGGGATTCATACCCTACAAAGCTAAACCTCAACGAGTATTCCCCTTTAGGTAAGGTAAAACTGTAAAAACCATAAGGATTGGAAGTAGTGCCTTTCTGACTTTTTGTGTCGTACACATTTGCTCCTGTAAGTACTTCGCTGCTTGCTGAATCCTGAATGTAACCGCTAATTGTAAATGTTTGAGCTTTAATAAATTGAAGAGATCCGGCCAGGATCAGTAAAACTAAAAAAATCAGTGTCCTCATTTAACTAAAATATAAAGTGAATACTCTAATTGATAATTAACGGGATAAATGTATTTCTATTTTTCAATTGCAAGAGTTATTTTAATAATTTTTAACCTATATGATTATTTGCATAATACAATAAATTTTAAATGCTATTTGCCAGAGAATA
>CAZBZA010000279.1:0-4792 GCA_964495865.1 uncultured Lentimicrobiaceae bacterium | reverse complement strand
TCACTTATCACTTATGACATCACTTTTCACTTTTCACTCTTCATTTAATATAGTACCTTTGCAGATTGCAAAAAAAATCATCGGTGAAAAGACTCTATCTGCTCATTTTACGTTCGTATGCAGGACCTGCTCTGGCTACATTTTTTATTGTAGTGTTCGTTTTGCTGATGCAGTTTCTGTGGCGGTATGTTGATGAACTGGTAGGAAAAGGTCTGGAGTGGGATATCATTTCCCAGCTTATGTTCTGGGCTTCGTTTACTTTTGTACCTATGGCTTTGCCTATATCCATATTGCTGGCATCGCTGATGACGTTCGGTAACCTGGGCGAACGCTACGAACTGGTTGCTATGAAAGCTGCCGGTATTTCGTTACGGAAAATAATGATGCCGCTGGGCTTGTTTTCGCTATTGATCAGTGTGGGCGCTTTTTATTATTCGAATATTATTTTTCCTTACGCCAATTTAAAATTCCGGTCGACTTTGTACGATGTGCGACAGAAGAAACTTTCGCTCAACATCCGCGACGGTATTTTTTATTCCGGCCTCGATGGTTATATCATCAAAATTGGAAAGAAAGATCCTGATGGAACGCGTATAAAAGATGTAATGATTTATGATCATTCGAAAGTGCAGGGCAACAGCAACCTGATTATTGCCGATTCGGGCCGTATGGAACAAACCGCCGATGGCAGTTACCTGCTGCTTACCTTATATAATGGTACCAATTACGAAGAAACCACTGATCGGACTGATTCGAAAAAGGTTTCATTTCAAAGGACAAACTATGAAAGTGAGATTATTAAATTTGATCTTTCACAGTTTAAAATGACACGTTCGGATGATGAGTTTTTTAAGAACGCATACTATATGCTTAATGTTAAGCAACTTAGTTACGCTTCGGATTCACTCGGACTTGAGGTAGGCCAAAGAGTAGGTGAACTTCGTACCGCACTAATGGCTTTTTATTCCAATTTTACACGATTGAAAATCAGCGATAGCCTGATAAATACATTACCAGAAGCGAAAAAGGAAGCTGTTTTTGAAAACATGCCTGATCACATCAGAAAAAATATCGCATCCTATGCGCTGGGAATGGCACGAAATGCCAAAGGTTCATTTGAATACAACCGTCAGCTCATTAAAGATAAGGTGGAGCTGAAGGCACGTTACGATATCGAATGGCACCGTAAATTTACTCTTTCATTTGCCTGCTTTGCCTTATTTCTGATAGGAGCACCTCTGGGAGCAATCATCCGTAAAGGTGGACTGGGTATGCCTTTGGTGATATCAGTGCTTCTGTTCGTGGCGTATCACGTCATTTCGTTTACAGGCGAAAAATCAGTTCGTTCGGCAGTAACCGATCCATGGAAAGGAATGTGGATGTCGACCATGATTTTCCTGCCTGTCGGGATTTTTCTGGCTTACCAGGCGGCAACAGATTCAAATATTATGGATGCCGAGAGTTACAAGCAATTTTTCAACAGGATCATTAAGCGATTTAAGAAAAAACAAAACCCTACCGATGAAAATACTGATGCTCTGCAATAAGTCGCCATGGCCTAAAAGTGAAGGCGGCCCTATTGCTATGCATGCCATGATTAGTGGACTGCTGCAGGCCGGACATTCCGTTAAGGTACTTGCTACAAATACCAACAAATATAATGTGGATCCGGATACTATTCCTGCCGATTTCAGGGAGAAGACTCAGATTGAATTAGTCGAAATGGATCTTTCGCTTCATGTGCCTGCCGCATTCTTCAATTTTATAACGGGGGTTTCGTATCATGTTTCCAGGTTTCATACCAAAGCTTTTGCAACTAAGCTCACCGAAATACTTCGTAAGGAAACCTATGATATCATACAGCTCGAAATGCTGTATATGGCGTCGTACCTTGATATTATCCGCAAATATTCAAAAGCTCCGGTTGTTCTGAGAGCCCACAATATTGAACATAAAATATGGCAAAGGATAGCCGAGAACTGCCCGAACCCGATTAAAAGACTATACCTGAATCACTTGTACCGTGCGTTGAAGCGCTTCGAAATCGGAATTCTTAATAAAGTGGATGGTATTGTTGCCATTACACCGGTTGATGCACGCAATTTCGACCGTTTGTCGCACAGCAGCAATATTATTTCAATTCCTTTCGGGATCAACCTCGATACATTACCCGAAACTCCTGTTCAACCCTTAGAAGCATCCCTCTTTCATATAGGAACCATGAACTGGTTCCCAAACGAAGAGGGTATAAAATGGCTGATTGATTATGTGTGGCCAAGTGTAAAAAGGAGAGTTCCTGCAATTGAACTTCACCTTGCAGGCCGTTATATGCCCGACTGGCTGAAGAAACTCTCGAAACCCGGTGTTATAGTTGATGGCGAAGTTCCTGATGTGTGGGCATATATGCAACGGTTTTCGATTATGGTTGTGCCTTTGTTTTCGGGCAGCGGCATACGGATTAAAATAGTTGAAGCTATGGCTGCCGGAAAAGCGATTATTACTACCGCCGTAGGTGCCGAAGGAATTAATTACGAAAACGGTCAGCACCTGCTTATCGCGAAGGATCCTGATTCATTTACTGCGGCAATTATGCGGTTGTGCGATGATAAGAACCTAAGAAATTCGTTGGGCGAAAATGCCCGTAAACTCATCGCCAGGGAGCATGACAATAATAAACTGATGCAAAAATTAACGGCATTTTATTCGGAATTGCTGAAAAAAAACTAAGAATCTATATCCCTGATTTTACTTTATAGTTTTATTTTTGCTGTTTTCACTGAATTCTTTAGTTACAAATAACAAGCCTTTACCGGGTATGAAAATTTTTGTTTTGCTTTCGCGAGTGCCATACCCTATCGAAAAAGGCGACAAGCTCAGGGCATTTCATCAAATCCGATGCCTTGCAAAGCATAACGAGGTTATATTGTGTGCCTTAAGCGATTCTCCTGTTCACCCCGATGCACTGAACGAACTGAACAAATTTTGCAGAGAAATACATATTATCCCCATCCATAAACCAGGTATGGTTTGGAATGTGATTAAAGCATTTTTGAACGGAAATCCTTTGCAGGTCGGATACTTTTACCGCTGCAATGCTCAGAAAAAAATTGACAACCTGATTAAACAAACTAAGCCGGATCATATTTTCTGCCAATTGATCCGTGTTTCGGAATATGTAAAAAACGCCGCAATCCCCAAAACGCTTGATTACCAGGATATTTTTTCGATAGGCGCAAAAAGACGGGCCGAAACTTCTTCGTTTCTGATGAAAATCGCTTTTACAATGGAGCATAAGAGGCTGCTTCGATACGAAAACATGATTTTCGAAAAGTTCGACAATAAAAGCATTATCTCGCAGCCCGACCGCGATCTGCTTCCTCATCCATCGCGAAATAAAGTTGCTGTCATACCGAATGGTGTTGATCATGCCTTTTTCAGTCCCGTGAAAAGCGAAAAGAAATATGATGTTGTCTTTACCGGTAACATGGGCTATCCGCCCAATATTGATGCAGCCCGTTTTATTGCAGAAGATATTTTTCCGCTTGTGCTGAAACAATTTCCGGCAGCAAAGCTATTACTTGCAGGCGCAACACCCCATGCAAGAGTGCAGGCACTGCAATCCGCAAATATTACCGTTTCCGGCTGGATGGCCGATATCCGCGACAGCTATGCTTCGTCACGAATTTTTATAGCACCCATGCGTATTGGCACCGGGCTGCAGAATAAACTCCTCGAAGCCATGGCTATGGAAATACCTTGTATAACTTCCGACCTGGCAAACCAGGCTCTGGGCGCTAAGCAGGACCATGAAATACTAATAGGTTCATCCGCAGGCGAATATGCTCAGCACATACTAAAATTGATGGGTGACCAAACATTTGCTGATGCACTGGCTCAGAACGGACATGCTTTCGTGAAAAAAGTTTTCAGCTGGGAAAACTCGGTGGCTGAACTTGAAAAACTTTTCAAAAAACAATAAATCAAATACTTACAGTTATAAAAATACAGATTTAAATACCATGAGCGACGACAAAAAAATTATATTCTCGATGGTTGGCGTCGGGAAAATCCACCCACCCAACAAGCAGGTTCTGAAGGACATTTACCTTTCCTTTTATTATGGTGCCAAAATCGGTATCATCGGTCTGAATGGTTCAGGTAAATCAACCTTGCTCCGCATCATTGCCGGCATGGAGAAATCATTTATCGGCGAGGTTGTTTTTTCTCCCGGATTCACCGTGGGTATGCTTGAGCAGGAACCTCATCTCGATGAAAATAAAACCGTAAAGGAAATTGTTGAAGAAGGCGTGCAGGATGTCGTAAATATGCTGAAGGAATATGAAGAGGTTAACAACCGTTTCATGGAACCGATGAGCGACGACGAAATGAATAAACTCATTGAGCGGCAGGGACAACTTACCGATTTGATTGAGCAGCACGATGCCTGGGAACTCGATACCAAACTCGAACGGGCTATGGACGCACTTCGTTGTCCGGAAGGCGATACTTCGGTAAAAGTGCTGTCGGGAGGTGAGCGCCGCAGGGTGGCATTATGCCGGCTTCTGCTGCAGCAACCTGATATTCTGTTGCTTGACGAACCTACCAACCATTTGGATGCTGAATCCATCGAATGGCTCGAACATTTCCTTCAGCAATACAAAGGAACTGTTATTGCAGTTACTCACGACAGGTATTTCCTTGATAATGTTGCCGGATGGATACTCGAACTCGATCGCGGTGAAGGCATTCCCTGGAAAGGAAATTACACCGAATGGCTTGAGCAGAAAACCAA
>CAZBZA010000278.1:0-4800 GCA_964495865.1 uncultured Lentimicrobiaceae bacterium | reverse complement strand
AACGCGGTTACCGCGATTCGCGTATAAACCGTATTTTCGAAGGAACCAATGAAATTAACAGGCTTCTGATTGCCGATACGGCTATAAAACGTGCTCAGAAAGGTGAATTCGATCTTTTTGGTCCGGCTGAAAAACTTTACAACAATCTTGACCAGATTACTTCAGGGAAAGTAGACGGTGAAAGTTATTATGCGGAAAAACGCCGCTATCTTGCTAATTTCAAGAAAGTTATACTTATAGCTATTCATGGAGTTACCAGGTATTTCGATAAGAAGCTGGTTAAAGAACAGGAAGTGATGAATAATATTTCCGAAATGATTATGGAGACGTATATTGCTGAATCACTGGCTTTAAGAGTTGAAAAACTTGACGGTATGAATGGCGATGCAGCTATTTTCAGGGATATGCTTGACGTGTATGTTTATGATACTGCTGACCTGGTCCGCAAATCAGCCCGCGATGCTTTTAATTCATTTGCTGATAGTTCAGAATCGGAAAACCTGAATGCAGCCATCGAAAAACTGACACAGGTTGCCGGAATTAATGTTAAAGAAGCCCGCAGGCGCATTGCTGACAGGCTAATCGAAAACAACGCATACAAGTTTTAGGTGATAAATTATTTAGTTTAGGCATGAACGCTCCTTTTCACGGGAGCGTTCGCTTTTAGAATGATTCAATTTAAAATTCAACCAGCCTGATTCAGTAAATAAATGGCTAAATTTGCCTTGTTCATGAAATTGCCATTGCTTATTTGTATGTGTAAAGAGTAATGAAGGAAATCTGTATTCAAAAATGCCATCGAATTGATGATCCTAAAAAAGTAGTGTCATATTTCTGATTTTGAGATCCACAACTTAAAATAAATCCTGTTATGTCACCATTATTTAGCCATTTGTTGATTCCTTTTATTGTAGCTATGTTCCTGGCTATTACGATGGGTGGGAGCGGAACAGGTCCAGCATTTTCAGCCGCCTATGGCGCAAATGTGGTGCGCAAAAGTTTGATCCCCGGCCTGTTCGGACTAATGGTATTCCTTGGTGCAATTATAGCAGGAAAAAATACAGCAGCTACAGTTGGAAAGGATTTAATTAATCCTGAATTAATGACGTTTTCGGTGGTTTCGGTTATTCTCTTTTCAGTAGCAATCTCTTTGCTGGTGGCAAATCTGGTAGGGATTCCGCAATCAACCAGCCAATCCACAGTATTGGCAGTGTGGGCAGCAGGCCTATATTTCGGAGAAGCCAATACTGAAAAGATATTTTTTCAGGTTATGCCAGCCTGGTTTATACTTCCCGTGATTGCATTTTTTCTGAGTCTTTTCTTTGGAAAATATATTTACCGTCCGATGCGCCGACGCGGGCTTACCATGTCGCGCTCAGTGAATGTAAACCGCAAACCGCTTATTAACGGTTTGATACTTTTCATGTCGCTTTATGTTGCTTTTTCGATAGGGGCGAATAATGTCGCCAATGCTGCGGGACCAATTGCCAGTATGACTGCCAACGAACTGAACATAACCGGTGATAGAAATTTCCTGCTGATCATGATTTTGTCAACGCTGATGGTAGCACCCAGTTTTGCAATCGGAAGTTCTATTTTTGGGAATAAAATTTTGAATAACACGGGGAAAGAAATTGTATTATTTGGCAAATTCGAAGCCGGAATTATTGCATTTGTTTCAGCAAGCCTACTGTTATTGGCCTCGGTAACTAAAGGAATTCCTACATCGCTGGTGCAATTAAATGTAGCTGCAATCCTTGGTATCGGTGTTGCTAAACTTGGGACAAAAAATATTTTCAGGAAAACGGAAGTACGCAAGTTTTTTCTGATGTGGCTTATCGCTCCTGTAATTGCCTTTTCGCTTTGCCTGATTTTACTTTTTCTGGGCGATAGGTTCGGTCTTCTTTAAGTTGTTAGTAAACTGATTGTTAATGTTTAACATTAAAAGTGAATATCCTTGAATAAGCAGGAAATTATTGGAAAAACAGTCGAATTTGTTAAATATACGCTATCCGACGCTGAAGGCGGACACGATTGGTGGCATGTTTACAGAGTTTGGAAATCAGCAAAACATATTGCTCAGCACGAAAATGTTAATCTTTTCATTGTTGAACTTGGTGCTTTACTCCACGATATTGCTGATTCGAAATTTCATGGAGGCGATGAACAAATCGGACCTCAGAAAGCAAGAGAATTCTTATTGTCAATACAGGTTGATGCAGATATAATTAATCATATCGAAAAAATTATTTCAAATATTTCGTTTAAAGGTGGCAACTTAGCTCAGCATTTTAAATCACCCGAACTTGATGTAATTCAGGATGCGGACAGACTCGATGCCCTTGGAGCCATCGGTATTGCACGAACTTTTAATTATGGAGGCCACAAAAGCCGATCTATTTATAACCCCGACATTAAACCCAATCTTCAATTATCGAAAGAAGAATATAAAAACAGTGAGGCTCCTACGCTGAATCATTTCTACGAAAAGCTTCTTTTGCTGAAAGACCGGATGAATACCCAAACAGGAAAAGAAATGGCAGAGAAAAGACACGATTTTATGCTCTCCTTCCTCGATCAGTTCTATAAGGAATGGGACGGAGAAAAATAGGCAGATAATAAATATCATGATTAGTTTATTGATTTGCAAAAGCTTAACAATATGAATTTTCTGAAATAAAAAAGGACGATTCTTTCTGAATCGTCCTTTTTAAATACTCTTTTTCAAATTTTATTCCTCAATTTGTGGAACAATAGGAGGTTCGAGAGTTGAAACCGGAAGTTCTTTTAAAGCTGGCTTCTCAATAATAATTTTCATATCCTTTATTTCCGGATCGAAATCGATATTGATAATGTCGCCCTGAGCAAGTTTTGTGAGTATAATTTCCTCTGCCAGAATATCTTCGACATATTTTTGAATAGCTCTTTTCAACGGACGTGCGCCAAATTGCTCATCCCAACCTTTTTCAAGGATATAGTCTTTCGCCCTTTCGGTTATACGCGGTTCGTAACCCATTGCTTTAATTCGGGTAAAAAGATGCGCAAGCTCAATATCAATAATCTTGTGAATATCCTCACGCTCAAGCGAATCAAAAATAATCACATCGTCGATCCTGTTCAAAAATTCAGGAGCAAATGATTTTTTAAGCGCATTTTCGATAACACTTTGTGCAATACTCGAACTTTGCGACTGACGGGCAGATGTGCTGAATCCAACTCCTGATCCGAAATCTTTCAACTGTCTCGAACCAATATTGGATGTCATGATCACAATTGTATTCTTGAAATCTACTCTTCTGCCCAGACTATCAGTGAGTTGTCCGTCGTCGAGCACCTGGAGCAGAATGTGAAAAATATCCGGGTGAGCTTTCTCAATTTCATCTAAAAGTACGATAGAGTAGGGGCGACGGCGTACTTTTTCGGTCAGCTGACCTCCTTCTTCATAACCAACGTATCCCGGAGGCGCTCCTACGAGTCGCGAAACGGCAAATTTTTCCATATATTCGCTCATATCAATACGGATAAGAGCATCTTCGGTATCAAAAAGATAACGGGATAATATTTTTGCAAGATGTGTTTTTCCAACTCCGGTTGGCCCGAGGAAAATAAATGTTCCGATTGGTTTATTCGGATCTTTAAGTCCTGCGCGATTGCGGCGGATGGCTTTTACTACTTTCTTAATAGCATTTTCCTGGCCGATTACTGATCCGCCAAGTTCCACTTCCATATTCATAAGCCGCGAACCTTCGTTTTCCGCGATTCGTTGCACCGGCACACCAGTCATCATAGCAACTACTTCAGCCACATTTTCCTCGGTAACCATTTGACGGTTAACTTTCGAATCTTCTTCCCATTTGGCTTTAAGCGATTCGAGCTGAGCCTGTGCTTTACGTTCATCATCACGGTAGCGTGCTGCCTCCTCGTATTTCTGGCCTTTAATTGCCTTCATTTTCTTCTGCCTGATATCTTCAATCAAACTTTCGGTGGTTACTATCTCAACCGGAACATGCATATTCGAAATATGAACACGGGCTCCTGATTCGTCGAGTGCGTCAATAGCTTTATCAGGAAGACAACGATCAGTGAGATAACGGTTTGTAAGCGAAACACAGGCATCAATTGCTTCGGGAGTGTATTTTACCAGGTGATGGTCTTCGTATTTTTCCTTTATCTGGTTTAAAATGGTTACAGTTTCATCAGGTGAAGTTGGATCAACTATAATTTTTTGAAACCTGCGTTCGAGAGCGCCGTCTTTTTCAATGTACTGACGATATTCATCTAAAGTTGTTGCACCAATACATTGTATTTCGCCGCGGGCAAGTGCAGGTTTGAACATATTACTTGCATCAAGCGATCCGCTTGCATTTCCGGCTCCTACAATTGTATGGATTTCGTCAATAAAGAGTATGATATCACGATTCTTTTCCAGTTCGTTCAACACTGCTTTCATCCGTTCCTCAAACTGTCCGCGGTATTTGGTACCCGCTACCAGCGAAGCAAGATCAAGTGTATAAACCTTTTTGTTAAACAAAGCACGCGACACTTTTCGTTGTACGATCCGCAAGGCAAGTCCTTCGGCAATAGCTGATTTACCAACACCAGGTTCACCAATTAAAATCGGATTGTTTTTCTTTCGACGACTTAATATTTGCGAAATCCGTTCGAGTTCTTTTTCACGGCCAACTATCGGATCAAGTCTGTTTTCCTCAGCTGCTTTTGTTAGGTCGCGTCCGAAATTATCAAGAACAGGTGTTTTTGACTTACTGTCCGATGCTTTTCTCAGGTTTTCGATATTGCCGC
>CAZBZA010000277.1:0-4806 GCA_964495865.1 uncultured Lentimicrobiaceae bacterium | reverse complement strand
CCTTCGTCGAGGTCGCCGGGAATCATAAAAACCTGCCAGAATTTTTCTTTCAGCGTCATTCGTTGCAGAAGGTCTTCAACGCGCTCATCTACAGTTAATTTCGGATTTTTATAAGGTAACACCTGCGAAATGGCGTTAACACCTGTAAGAATAAAAATTGCTAAGAAAAGTACTGGTTTCTTCATAAAAGTCTATGTGTTAATCAGTCAATGAGTAATGAATTATACAGGATAACATCACTGTTTGTGAAACAGATAACCTGTAGCGCAACGTTTGCAAAGATAAATATTCAAGGGAGTTGATCTATGTATTTTTGCGCCAACCGGACTACACTCGAAACACTTTACCTGCAAAAGCATAGAATCAGGAATTGTAGTATCTTGCACGCTTTATCAATATTGACCTCATGGAATACTTTTACTACTTGATCATTACAACAGGACTGATTTATATTTTTTGGATTTTGCTAAAGCCCGACGACTATCATTTTTTTGCGAGACCTAAATGTTTAAAATACTTTGATACTGACGATACCACGAGTTTCAGGAAGTTGCTTCTGAGCAATTTTGTTGTGTATAAACTTTTGAGTGAAACCGGGCGGGAACTTTTCGAAAAACGGGTTTGCAGATTTATCGCAATGAAAAATTTCAGATCAGGAAAAAGCATACCGCAGATAACCGATGAAATGCGCATTATGGTAGCTGCTTCGGCTATTCAGCTTACCTACGGATATCCTGACGTATATTTCAATCATTTTAAAACAATTATCCTTTTTGCCGAGGAATACTACTCAAGCATAACAGGTTATTATCACGAAGGCGAAGTAAATGCAGGTGGGGCGATCGTTTTATCGTGGAAAAATTTTATGTCGGGATACAACAATCCAACAGATGGTCGAAACCTTGCTCTGCACGAAATGGCGCATGCCCTGCGGCTTACAAATATTGTGGATAATGAGGAATACGATTTTATCGACCGTAATACGATGCAATTGTTTGAAAAAGAAGCAATTTTCGAAATAAAGAAAACTGAAAACGGAGAAAACACTTTCTTCAGATCATACAGTGCAGCTAACCTGCAGGAATTTTTCTCGGTTGCTGTTGAATGTTTTTTTGAACAACCTGTTGAATTCAGAGAGTACAACCCAACATTATATCAGTTGTTATCAAGGATATTAAAAATTGATTTGTTGAATTTTGGAAAGGGTTGA
Source organism: uncultured Lentimicrobiaceae bacterium (assembly GCA_964495865.1). GTDB lineage: Bacteria > Bacteroidota > Bacteroidia > Bacteroidales > UBA4417 > UBA4417. The sequence goes on along the minus strand of CAZBZA010000277.1, from coordinate 3,596 downwards.
AAAGGGTTTGAAGAGTTTCTGGTTTGAAGAGTTTCTGGTTTCTAGCTCGCCTTGTCGCCCCTCGCCATTTCGCCTCTCGCCCATCGCCCCTCGCCTTGTCTCCCCTCTCCTTGTCCCCCCTCATATTCCCAACTCCTCCCCTACAAAATATTCCTTTCCTTCTTAATCTGCTCATAGGCTGCATTAAGTTCCTGGAATTTCGAATTGGCAGCTTTTTGCATATCGTCACCCAGATGAGCAACACGGTCGGGGTGATATTTGAGAGCCATTCGACGATATGCTTTTTTCAATTCTTCTTCAGTAGCATCGGGAGTTACTTCCAGAATACGATATGCACTCGTTGTATCTTTTACGAACATCGCTTTTATGCTTTCGAAATCAGAATTACGGATACCAATTATAGTCGAAATTTGAGTAATTATCCTTAATTCGCCAGCATGAACCTGTTTATCAGCTCCGGCAAGTCCAAACAGGAAATGCATCAGCTGCAATCGCGACGGGTATTCCATATACTGCCTAATTTGAGTGCCTACCTGATTAAGATCATAACTTTTAGTAAGCAATTCGCGCAGAATTAATAACTGACGCTCAGCTTCATTTACACCAAATTGCTGTATCAGAAATTTCTTAACGTAATCCAGTTCCGACCGCATTACTTTATCATCGGATCTCATTACAGCTGCCGACAACACCAACAGACTAATTACAAAATCGTTGGGAGTAGTTTGCGGTTTATTAAAATTCGGTTGTTTATGAGGTTCATAAACATAAGCACCGGATTGCATTCCATCAATCATGGAACCAAGCGCAAAACCAAGCACTGCACCGATAGGGCCACCCGCTGCCCAGCCAATACCTCCGCCAAGCCATTTAAGAAATTTTGCCATTGTAATTTAAAATTGAGGTGCAAAAGTAAAGAATATCCGGAGAGTTTATAGATTACATTACTGTTATTGATACTAAAAATACATTGCCAGGCCATCGGGATATCTCATTTTAATAATTAAGCGAAACTTTCGAAATAACATTCACAAAACAGAAACATTTGCTGAGCATCATTTTTTACTTTTTTTTCAGTTAATGCCCTACGGGCAATCCTTTTCTTCCTGATTTTCTTTTCTTTTCTTTTATTGATATTGAAGTCCTACGGACTATCAGTGAGGATCAGGCACTGATTAAACTCTATGCGCACAATCCTCGATGGTCACCAGGCTAAATATTGAAAGGGTTTTCTGACTTTGCTACAGATGGGGAAGTTAATTTGATTGTTTCACTAAGTACATTTTTGAATAATACAGAAAAAATATTAGTTTATACGGCTGACCAGCAATGTTTGGTTGATAAGGTTACTATCGGCAGCATACAATGGCGAAATGAAAATGTGATTATGAATATTGCTTTCTGGTATCCTTTTTAAACTGAACTATTCGCAAACATAGAGTACTCATTGAGATTCAAAGTCTTCGTGGCAAACAGAATATTTGCCAAAAAATTATTAAAATACTGTTAATCAACAAGATATGCTTGGCATGGCATTTTCATGCATAGTTAAGGTTAAAAACAAGCACATGCTGTTCGTATAAAAATCAAGAAATTTATATACTACTTATGAAACCGCTGCGTTAAAATGCAGTATGTTTCAGGAAACCAGGGTTTCGTTTTCAATATCCGTTTCTGACTCTTGCACCAAACGTTATTTTGAAATGATTTTGATCGTCAATAATTATTAACCTATCGAAAATGAGAAATAATTTAATCACTCTTTTAATTATCTGTTCGAACGTGCTTTCATTTGCACAAGATACCGAAAAGTTAACGGTATATTTCAGGTTTAATGATTACAAGCTTAATGATATTTCCAGAAGTAAAATAGACAGCCTCTTACATACTTCCGCTTTTGTGGCATACAGAATTGAAGCACATTGCGATTCGGTAGGCAACCACGCCTATAACGATAATCTTTCGATGCAACGCGCACTGTCCGTAAAGGAATACCTAACTAAAAACAATGTAAACGATTCCCTGATAAGCATAAACCCAATGGGTAAAAGGTTTCCGCCGTTTACAAATGAAACTGACCAATCGCGTGCTCTCAACCGATGTGTTGAGCTTTATGTTACACCGGTAAAAAAAATTCCGGTTCACAATCGGGCAAATCCATCGGGCGACAGCATTTTAAATTTAAACAATGTAAACGTTGGCTCAAATTTAAGACTTGAGAACATAAACTTTGAAGGTGGCAGGCACAAACTGATACCTTCATCCATACCTACCCTGCAGCAGCTGCTTAAAACCATGAAAGCATACCCTACCCTTGAAATTGAAATTCACGGATATATTTGCTGCGAAAAACCGGGATCCGACGGACTGGATTTTGATACCCGAACAAATGATCTTTCAGTAAACAGGGCCAGAGTGGTTTATGATTATTTAGTTGAGCGGGGAATTGAGGCTACGCGACTTTCATACAAAGGATTTGGCGCCAATAATAAATTAGTTCAGGAAAGAACTGAAGCTGACAGGGCAATAAACCGAAGAGTTGAAATTAAGATTGTGAGAAAATAATTCACCCGAACCTTCAATTATTGAGTTTGTATAGGTATTGCTGTATTGATTACCCAGCTGGTAAGTGAATTTACAGACGTGTCAAATGGCTTTCTGTCATGCGGAATTTGAAACTTAGCGAAACCTTTCCTGATGTTTAACTGCCCGAAGCAGGCAGGCAAGCACTATCGCATTCCGTGCAGCTGAATAATCCCGTCTCGGTTTTCTATAAGTATTTTTAATCCGTTTTATACTCAAGTGTGGGAGTATTCTCTTCGCTTTCCGGGATTTATGTTTTTACGGATTACAAATCCTTTTAATACGGAAAGGTGGGATTGCAAATCCCACCAGACGAGTTATGCAAAGATTTCAAATGTTTCAACGAATACGAAAACCCGCATTTACTATAGCGCTTGTAGGCAAAGTTTTTTATTCTTTTAAACTTCTTTCGTATGATTTCATAGCATCAAAGATGTCTTCGATTTCATCAACTGTAAGTCTATCTATGTCGATCTTTTTAAGACAAAACGCAATAAAATCAATATTCTCCTTTGTATACTTTTCTTTATTCAATTGTTCAAATTCGGTCTGAATATCAATTGTTATCTCGACTTCTTTCTTATTAATTTTCGCCGTGGTTTCGCGGAGTAGGTTATTCCAAATATAGTTAGTCTTGTCGTCATATTCTGTCTCGTCCATTTCTTTGGTAAAGTCTATCCCTCCTGTCAAATTAATATGAATTGCTTCCATTGTATTTCTGATGCTTCTGAATGGTTTTGATATGCTTCCTCCCCACCAACCCAATAATAAAGAAATCAATGAATACCAAATTCCTAAAAGAACAACTGTCGCATTATTTTTAATTGTAAAAACTTGCGTGTCACTATACATTCTAAAAAAAAAGAAGTTCACGGAGACTTTAAAAAACTTATATCTAATTTGCTGATTTTCCGACATTTGCGATGATTTTTAAAATTTTGCCTAACGGATGACGCTTTGGCAAGTGCGGGAATAAATTGTTGCTCAACTGTCAGCCAGCACAAATGTATGTA
>CAZBZA010000276.1:0-4819 GCA_964495865.1 uncultured Lentimicrobiaceae bacterium | reverse complement strand
CGTTTAGTTGAAGCGTTTCATGCTTCATGTTTCTTGTTTCAGATTGTAGGTTTCAGGTAGTGTTCAAGCAAGTTTTTCAGCGAAGCATATGTGTTTAGCAGAGGGATATACAGTTCGTCAGCTGAAAACCATCTTACTTCGGTGATGTCTTCTTCTGTTTGTGGAATCAGAATCTGATTTCTCTCACATGTCATTTCGAACCAAAATGTCTCTTTCAGCACTTCCCTCCCTTTTCTGTCAGTATAAATATGATAAGTTGATGTCAATGCTTTTGTAATACTCAAATCTAATAAACCTGTTTCTTCTGTTACCTCCCTGATAGCGCCCTTTTGAGCAGTTTCTTTTTTATTCAATTTGCCTTTCGGAAGGTCCCATTTCCCAAGTCTTTTAATAAAAAGGAATTCGTGATCCAGGCTTCTCACAATGCCTCCTGCGGCTTCAATCCGGGTAAACATGCTGTTAAATGCTTTGCATGCATCGGCAAAAAAATCTTTGGCCTCTATGTTAAACTGAATGCAATGTTCATCACTGTAAAAAAGTTTATAAGCCTTTGCCAGTGCGGTTTTATCAGTATATCGGATATACATTTCGTTACCATTTTCAGGCAGCTTGTTAATATCTTGATGGATGATAACTGCCCGCTCATTCAAAAAAACTATATACCTTTGCACCATGAGACAGAAATTTGAAGAAACAGCACTTATAACAGCCGAATCGCTTTTGCAAATTAAAGCAATAAAGCTCGATAATACTAACCCGTTTACATGGGCTTCAGGTATAAAATCACCAATTTATTGCGACAACCGCCGTACTTTATCCTTTCCTAAAATCCGGACTTACATTCGCCAGGAGTTTGTAAAACTGATAAATGAGGAGTTTGGAACTGTTGACGTAATTGCCGGAGTTGCTACCGGAGCAATAGCCATCGGGGCACTTGTAGCTCAGGATCTTGGACTGCCTTTTGCTTATGTTCGTTCCGAGAAAAAGAGCCATGGTTTAACCAATATGATAGAAGGTGTTGTCGAAAGCGGACAGTCGGTCGTGGTGATTGAAGATCTTATTTCGACCGGCAAAAGCAGTCTGAATGCAGTTCAGGCCTTACGCGATGCCGGTTGCAATGTAAAAGGAATGGTAGCCATTTTCACTTATGGATTGAGTGATGCAGAGGAAAGTTTTAAAGCGGCTTCCTGCACTCTGCACACGCTTACCAGTTATGATTTCCTGGTAAAAAAAGCCCTTGAGCAAAATTATATTAAAGATTCGGATATGCAGTCGCTCATTCAATGGCGCGAAAATCCCAAAGGGTGGGGGCTCGATAAATGAGCAGGCAGATCGAAAGCGAAAAAGTGACCATCAAAAGTCACCCTGAGAAAATTTTCAATTTTATCGGAAATTTTGATAATTTCAAGTCACTACTGCCAGATAAGGTAGAAAACTGGCAATCTACAGGCGATTCGTGTTCTTTCGAAGTGAAAGGACTGGCGACACTTGGATTGAGAATTACTGAAAGAGTCCCGTTCTCAAAAATAAGTATGATGGGTGAAGGTAAACTGCCTTTTAATTTCACCTTAGAAACGGTAATACAGGAAACTGCATCAGAACAGAGCGAGGTTCAACTTATTATAAATTCGGATATGAGCCAGTTTATTGCCATGATGGCAGCAAATCCATTAAGGGATTTTGTAAATGTGCTGGTGAACAAACTTAAAAATGAGATGGAGAACTAATAGCTTTTTCTCTTCCAATTTTTTATTCTCAAAAAAAAGTCGAGCAGGTTTTTTTAGCCTGCTTTTATTTTGTTTGGAATTTTTCTATCCGCATCGTCAGTGAATTTTTATTAATTGATGATCTTAGACAACTGTTTACTGGAAATTAAGTTAGTAAGTTGATATTCCGTTCTAAATCCGAATAATTTTAATAATGTGATTTAAAAAGTTAAGACCTCTTTCATAGATTTCAAAACAGGATAAACGTATCTATATAAATGTTAAAATACACATAATCAGTATAATGGAATTTTATTTTTTGGTAATAATTAAGTTATATTTTGATTTTCATCATTTATGCTTTAACTTTAGAACTTCAAATTGCGCGTAATGATTTTCAATCCCTGTTACTCTATGAAAATCCAGTATTTTATAAATCCTAACACATACACGCTATGAAAACCAGGTTAATCTTACTCATTTTAGTACTCCTCGCCGGATCGTTCCTGATCCAGACCTGCAAACCAAGTCCCAAAGAACCCCTTATCGGCCTGCTGATGGACGAGTACAACGTGGAACGATGGGCAAAGGATACCACATACTTTATCGAAAATGTTGAAAAGTTAGGAGGTAAAGTTATTTGCCTTTCAGCCAATGGCGATCCGGACAAACAGCTCGAACAGGCTAAACAGTTAATTGATCAGAAAGTCGATGTCATGGTAATCTTGCCTGTTGAGCTCGGTAAAACTGGCGAAATTGTTAACCTGGCACGAAAAGCCTCCATTGGGGTTATCTCCTACGACCGGCTTATACAAAATGCTAATGTTGATTATTATGTTTCATTTGATAATGTCAGGGTTGGCGAACTACAGGCCGATTATATCCGGACCCGGTTACAAAAAGGCAACATAGCACTCCTGGGAGGAGCTTATACCGATAAGAATTCGTATTATCTTCAGTTCGGGCAAATGGGTGTTTTGCAGCCTTATATCGAACGCGGGGATATTAAGGTTGTGTACGACAAGATGGTGAATGCCTGGACTTTCGACGAAGGTTATGCTGCCGCAAAAGAAATACTGCGAAAAGGCAAGGTCGATGCTATTATTGCGGGTAACGACTTGCTGGCTCGCGGGGCTATAAAAGCTTTGGAAGAAAAAGGCCTGGCAGGAAAAGTTTTTGTTGCTGGTCAGGATGCTGATTCCGAAGCCCGTGAAAACATAATCAAAGGGTATCAAACCATGACCGTATATAAATCAATAGAGGATATTGCTTCGAATGCTGCACGCATGGCAATGGACATGGCCCTGGGCAATACAATATTTTACGCCACTTACACGGTTAATAACGGAACTAAGCTTGTTCCATCACTCTTAATTGAACCTATTTCGGTGCATAAAGGAAATATAGGTATGGAGATAATAGCCAATAAAAAGTCCGAATAATTCTTCATGATAATTTGCCGATAGCTCTGCAATAAATCTAAATCCACCCGCGAAAGAAATTTCAATTCTTTCCCGGGTGTTTTTTATAGTACAAATTTTACTTCCTTTAAATCACAAACTAAAATTGCGCCGGTTTCGGTTTCAAGTTGTAGTTGCCCATATTCGGTTGTGCCGGTTATTCTGGCTATTATTTTAGTTTCTTTCACAATGTATTCGTGCCATTGCAGTAGTCTGTAAAGCGATTTTTGATAATCGTTTTCAATACTATGATTTGTTTCAGGGTTTACCCGGGCATAACGAAAAAAAACACATTTCAGAAGTTTCGCAAGCAAGATCTCAAGGTCATATTCCTTGCCTGTCGCAATTTGCAACGAAACCGGATTGGGTGCATCGCTCTCAAAAACTGTTTGATTTACATTTATACCTATCCCGACCACAGCATAATCGAGTTTATTACCGATTATCGAGTTCTGTATAAGGATTCCGCAGTTTTTTTTATCGCCTATGTAAATATCATTGGGCCATTTTATGCTAATGGATTGCCCTGGCAATTCAGCTTTCAGGAAGTCACAAATACCTGTGGAAATGGCTTTATTGAATATAAACTGCTTTTCGGCTGTAAAATCCGGGTATAATATAATGCTGAATGTCAGGTTCTTCCCTTTCTCACTTTCCCAACTATTTGTATCAAGGCCTTTCCCTTTGGTCTGATGGTCAGTAATAATTACAGTTCCATTTTCAGGCCGCTGCTGCGAAAGCAAACGGATTGCAAAACTGTTGGTCGATTCGGCCTCGGGAAGCCTTATAATTGGCGCTTTCAAAAGTGTATGGTTTAGGTGTTAACTTCTTTTATGAAACAAAAATAAAACAATTCATCTGGTAATGCGTTCAAAAGCCTTGAACTAATTCGTGACAAATTGTCGTGCTTATCGAAAAAGGTTTGAAGTTTGATGTACGTTATCCTACTGATAGGATAAAAAATATTTACTTTTAATCTGTATCTTTGCAACCTGATGTGAATTAGGGTGGTAAACAACAGGAAACAGGGTAAGTAAAGTTTAAATAACTTTTTACAGCAAAGTAAGTGAAGAATATTCATGACAATGTGTACCATCAGAAAAAATAAGATTGATCTCAAAAAAAATAATACAATTTAAATGGTGAAACATAAAAAGAGTGAAACCTCAGGAATGCTTGCTGATATAATAGTGAAAGGGATGCAGGAAAAACTTGGGTTAGATATAGTAAAACTTAACCTTTCTGGAATTCCAAATTCAATTACCGATTATTTTGTAATTTGCCACGGGTCATCGCGTTCACAAGTGGATGCCATTGCTGATTCGGTTCAGTTTGAAGTAAAAAAGGCAATTGGAGGCATAGCTTCACATAAGGAAGGTTTTGAAAACTGCGAATGGATATTACTCGATTATTTTGATGTTGTCGTACACATATTTCAGGCCGAAGCCCGGAGCTTTTATCAACTCGAAAAATTGTGGGCCGATGCTCCCCGCGAAGAAATAAAAGAAATTACACCGGAAACCCAAAAAGCTGTTAAACCGGAAGTAAAGCCAAAAGTAAAAAGGGTTGTTAAACGAACTGTTAAAAAAGACTAATCATAGAATAACGTATAATGAGCGACGATATAAAGAATACCAAAAAAGATAAACCACA
>CAZBZA010000275.1:0-4822 GCA_964495865.1 uncultured Lentimicrobiaceae bacterium | reverse complement strand
ATGTCCCTGATCAGAGGCCGTTGACCCTGCAATTGTTAGGGAAGCCCTCGTTGGGGCCATCACCGCCGTTTCCAACTGAATATACGGGAATGCCCCGCGCCGGATGCGGCACGGTAAAATACAGTTACAATTTTTTCTTTTAAAAAAAAACATAACACAATGAAAAACACAGTTTTAGAATACCAACGAAATAAGTCGATTGAAAGAATAATGGTTAATTACCCTGAAGTTTCGGCAGGAAAACCCGAAATATTAACAGCAATAGAAACTTTTGCCGGCAACGATATCCGTATAGGTGAAATACTTAGCGATCTGGCCAAGCCGCGGTCGGTAATTTTCCGGCCAAAACACGATCAGTTAAGGAAACTTCGTGTTGCGGTTACGCGAATGGCAGGTATGGGTATAATTTTGGCAACCAGCCAGCAGGATGAACCTAAAGCAGCCATGTACAAGGCGTATAAGCTGAGTGCCTGGAGCGGGACTGCCTGGGCTTTGAACCAGCAAGCCATACAAATAGGTAATGAGCTGGAAAAGGAACTGGAGGTTATAGCCACGGTAGGACTTACTCCTGAGCAACTTACAGCGTTTAAGTCCTTGACTGTTGAATTAGCAAATACGCTTGAAATTACTGACGCGCTGACAAAGAAAATAAAGTCGGAACGGCTGGAACTTAAACTCCTTATGAAAACTAATAGTGGGATTTTACGTCTGCAACTCGATCCTTTTGCCAACTTTGTACAGGAAACAAATGCCGGCTTTTATAGGGATTACAAAATTGCACGCCGCAGTCCTCTCCCTCGCAAGTCGGTGGATAAAACTACCGAAGTGCTTGCCGAAGTATCAGGCACTGTGTCCGACAATGCTACCGGCGATCCTGTAGCTAACGCTACTGTGCATATATCCGAGCTCGGCCTGGTTGCAAATACGGATTCTGATGGTTACTTTTTGTTCGACGAAGTGCCCGCAGGCACATTTACCCTAAGTTGCCATGCTACCGATTACAAACTGCCTGCTACTATAACGGTAACTATAACCGATACCATGCCGCAGGATGTTAACTTCGGACTGGAACCGGAAGTGGGAACACAGGCTGCGTAAGGAGTACAACTTGATAAAATCACGGGAGACGCTATGTTGCCCCGTGATTTTTTTTGCTCAAGGATAGCTCTAATAGCCTCCGCTGAAAGCCTATGGAAAGGTGTAGAAACAACTACTGAGGCTAAAAAAAGTAACAAGTGTGTTTATGTGTTCATACTGTATGTTTAATTGTAATAATATCCGTTGTTCGCGTCTTATTTTCTGAGGAGTGAGTGAAATTTTAACATTCGTCCGGCAAAATAACATTGTTAATTCTTCACCCATTTCCCGCTTTCAATCACTTTGTTTTTAAATACAATCTGCCATGGGTATGTGCCTGCTGGCAAATAAGCTGTGTTTACTTTAAGCAGAGTATTAGTTATTTTTTCGACTATTACAGCCTTACCATTTACATCAAATAAATAAAACTCAGCACCGGATATCTGCGGACCCGATTGTATGTTAAGATACTCTATGCCGGGATTGGGATAAACAATGGCATCGTGGGCTTTGGTTTGTGGTTGATCGGGAAGCTCTGTGATTAATCCATTTGAGTTTACCTTCAGAACGAAAACATGGTATTTTTGCTCCCATGGAGTGTTATAATCGTACCTGTTCCCACTTATTAAAGCACCTCCATCTGCAGTATATATTATATTATAAGGCATATAAAAAGCATCACCACCATAAAAATGGTGATCAATTATCTGCAAACCGGTGTCTATCCTGCTTACCTGTATCCACGTTGGAACAGACTGCCACGGAAATTCGACAGGATCAACATTATAAACCCCAACAACGAAGAATTTATCTCCGATCAGGACAGTATTTTTTACACCACCACTATATAATGAAGTATCAGGGTGGTTATAGTACTCCACACTATCAAGTATAGTGTCGGAGGCATTATATTTCTTGACTTTTATATGTGCTTCCACGCCGGTAATATCATCAGCAACTCCTGTTAATAAATACATGGAATTATCATATGCGGTAGCACAGGTTGATGCTATAAAATATGGAAGGTTCTTCTCTTCTTCAAAATGCAAATCCTGATTTAACCGAGTGACATACAGATAATCACCTTTTACATCTGAAAATGCTTTCAGTACCGAATTAGTTGAATCCCAAATTAAACCAAATCCCTGCATCCCATATCGATTAACCTGAAAGCTTGTTATACTATCGAATTGCACTGAATACTTAGTAATATTAATACCCGAAGGTAAGGAATACTTATTTCGTATGGTTGAAAGGACGAAAAAATAACTACTGTCAGGTATTGCTACAGCCTGAGGGTATAGGCTAAAATTATATGGGGAATTATATGATTTTCTTGAAATAAGTTCAAGCTCCTCACTGTACTTACTATAATGAAATGAATGATAATTTGTGTCATTAAAAATAAAATCACTTATTGAAGTTACGTTAACAACACCGGTTTCGCCTGATATTTTAAAAATAATTCCATGGCTGAACGTAGCATCGTTAAAATTAGTAATGCTTTGCTTTATAAAATCTCCATTCGCATCAATTTTTAGCAGATACCCGCTTTGATGACCATAAAAGTCTTGGGCATAATGTCCACTCATAATGAAACAGCCATCATCAGACTCTATTGCACAATAAATATATCCATGCATTTCGGAAGGAAACCATTTAAAAAAAGTGCTTTGTGCACTCACACTTTGAAAGGCTATAAATCCGAAAAATAAACAAAATGTAGATCTCATGATATTCAGGTTGTTTTATTAACGAGAGGTAAAAAGGGGGGCTCAAGCCCCCTTTTATAAATGCCGTTTACAAATTAATTGTATTGATTGAAAATTCCATAATACAGCGTATAGTAATGAATTCTTTCCCATGTATTGATTTGCAAACCAAAAGTACCATTAACTTCTACATTTTTAAATGTCTTTCCGTTTGGTTTACAATTATTTTTAATAAACTCGAATTTGCTCAAATAGTAGTTTAATTCCAAAGGAGATAAACAAGGCTCTGATGGAGGAGTAGAACCAGACCCGGATGCCCAAAATATCATTGAAGGAATAAAAGACCCCGGATAATTTGGATCAAGATACTCTGTTTCATAAGGCCAGGCTTGCCTTTCTTCAACGCTTGTGAAATAACCAGGTTCATATGGATTAAGCGGGTTATTGAATCTAATTTGCAATTTGTCAGCAGCATCAGTGCCAACATTATTGCCGATATAGCTACCACACTTACCTAAATTCGCTCCCCAGAACCAGTAGTCATATGGCTCAAATGCAACATAATTCCCAATGAGCTGTAATCCAGAAGCTGCTACCATAGTAATAACAGTTTCACCACTTTTCAAGCCGGAATATGAAATATTTATATCAATTAAATCAAATTGATAGGTAGTGTCGTTGTGTCCCGTTAATACCTCGTATAATTCATTCGTAAAATAACTATACACAATATTTAGTTCATCTATGCTAATAGTGCTCCCAGCACAGCACATTACAAGTGTGTCATGATTAAATGTAAGTTCTGTAATGTTGTGATCATTATTGGCATTTTCGTAGTTCAACAAACCTTCAAGATACCAAGTTGCACTATCAACTGACAGAGAAGATCCGTTTTTAAGTTTAAGTTGTTCGCGGAAAGCCAGTAATTGTTCGGTTGTTTTTTTACTCTTAAGAGCATCAGCCCGATCCTGCGGCTTCAGGGTTTCGTCCTTTTTACATCCGGTAATTGCAAGCGCTACCATAAGTAACGCAAAAGTTAAAAGTTTAATTGTTTGCATTTTGTGCTAATTTTGTGCCGTTACCGGTGGCAGGGGAGCGGTTGCCGGATAGCTTACCAAAGTACAAGGCAGCCTTCTCCCCCTTGCCGGTAATACAAGGCGGTGAAACATATATTGATTTGTTTATTTCTATTGCTTTGTACATAGTTCTCAACATGATTGCGCTATGCAATCAGTTATAATGCGTGGGCCTGCCTGGGTTCTGGTCCTTTCTTTTACGGGTAGGTTTTAATTATTTACATTGCAACAGGTATATTTTAAGCTTCTATTAAAGGTTTTGTTGATGAGAAATAGTTTATAAAGTACTATCAGGATTCAGATTATGTTTCTTTTTTAAAAGATTAGTGTTTAAAAAACTATTTGAATAACCAACTATAAAACGTATTTAAAACACAAACATACAAACAATATTCAAATGTGTAAAAAAAAAAATCAATTTAGTTATTAACATTTTATAAACAAAGAAAATTACATCTGTCTTCTGTTCTCACGCGTCTTATTTTTCTGACACGTGCGGGTAAGGCTCAACTAAATATATGTTCAATTGCTGACTTTCAAAAATGATGTTTAAGGGAGCATCTAATCCGGCATAATTGTATTTGTGTGCTCAAAATGTATCTCAAATTAAAGGAAACTAACGCCGCACGCGTCAGAAAATAAGAGTCGAGTGAATGGGGTGAAATTCCCAAAAAATTAAACTTGATTCCGAAAATCAAACATAGTATTTGCTTTTGCTATCTTTGCCCATCTATCCCGATACCATGAGCCGCATCTATAAAATACTCCTTTCAATATTATCAGGGCTGTTACTAAGTGCCGCATGGCCCGAACGAGGTTTCCCGGTTTTGTTGTTTTTTGCTTTCGTTCCGCTGTTTGTGGTCGAATACGAACAATGGAAAAACCGCGCCAACAATCACTCATCAGGATTTTTACCTTATGCGGCCTTAACTGTATCGATATGGGTTTTGTTCACAA
>CAZBZA010000274.1:0-4852 GCA_964495865.1 uncultured Lentimicrobiaceae bacterium | reverse complement strand
GGGCAATGGCTGTTGCCAACGAACAGGAAATGAAAGCTAAAGCTCAGGAAGCCAGGGCAGCAGTTATTCTTGCTGAAGCTGAAATACCTAAAGCAATTGCCGAAGCTTTTAAAACAGGAAACTTAGGTATTATGGATTATTATAAATTCCAGAATATCCAGGCTGATACCCGTATGCGCGATTCAATAAGCGATCCTAGCCAGGGTGTAACAGGTCAAACAGGAAATCAGGGCGAATAGATTTAAACATTTTAAGTGTTTTTAACAGCCCGGTAAAAAATACCGGGCTTTTTTTTACCTTTTTTTGCTGCAATTTTGTTAATAAAAACAAGAGAGGGATATGATGAAAAACGAGGATCTGACAGAAAATCAGAAATACAGATTGCTGTATAAAGAACTACTAAGTTCATGCGGATATATTAATGAGCGCAGCAGCAGAATGCTAATTAAAAAGGCGTTCATACAAGTGTTGCGTTTTTTTGGCGATGCTAAAAATCAACAAGGTGAGTTCCAACTGGTTCATGCGGTTTCGGTTGCCAGGATAGTTGCTGATGAGTTAGGGCTTGATTCGACCAGCATTATCGCTGCATTGCTACAACAAATCCCTTTAACAACCAAGGGTGACAATGATGATCTGAAGAAGGTATTTGGCGATGACACTCTGAAAATTATTTTGAAGTTACACCAGATATCAGGTTTAAGGATGGATAAAATAACCATCATGCCCGAAAATTTTATTCAGCTACTGCTAAACCTCTCGGTAGATATTAGGGTATTATTGATTAAACTGGCTGATAGGATAAATCTGATGCGAAACATAAGTCTGCTGCCAGAACAAGAACAGAAACAGGTTTCAATTGAAACATCTAATTTATATTCTCCTCTTGCTCACAGGCTTGGATTATATAAGGTTAAAGCTGAGCTTGAAGATCTTTCCATGCAGTATTCCATGCCTGAAGTGTATAAAAGTCTGAAGAAAAAAATTCAGGATTCAGCTCGTGAGCAGAAAAAATATTTCGAGGAGTTTATTGTACCAATACGGAAAAACCTCGAATCTGCAGGACTTGATTTCGAGATTAAGGCCCGGACCAAAGCTATCCCGTCCATTTATTCCAAGATGAAGAAACAGGAGATCGAATTTGATGAAGTCTTCGATTTCTTTGCAATTAGGATTATCCTTAACAGTTCACATGAAAATGAAAAAGCTGAGTGTTGGAAAACATATTCGCATATTACCGACATATACAAACCGAATACTGAAAGACTTCGCGACTGGATTTCAGCTCCGCGGCCCAATGGTTACGAATCGTTGCATGTAACAGTTGATGCTCCCGGGAATAATTGGGTTGAAGTTCAGATCCGCACCCGCAGGATGGATGAAAACGCTGAAAAAGGTATGGCGGCTCACTGGCGATATAAAGAACAAAAAGGTTCCAAGTCAGCGTCTGATGAATGGCTGAAAACAATCCGGTCAATACTCGAAAATTATTCGCCAGGCGATGATGAAATGGCTCTTAACGCCGGAATGAAAGTTGTTTCTGACCACATTTTTGTTTTTACGCCCGAAGGTCACCTGAAAAAATTACGACAAGGAGCAACCGTACTTGATTTTGCATTCGATATCCATACCGAAATCGGTCAGCGATGTAACGGGGCAAAAGTTAATAATCTTTTTGTCCCTCTTAAACATGTGCTTAAAACAGGTGATCAGGTCGAAATTGTTACATCCAAAAACCAAAAACCAAACATTGATTGGCTGAATTGGGTAACAACATCAAAAGCAATAACCAAAATAAAGCGAATCCTTAAAGATGCTGAATTTTCTCAGTCTGATGCCGGAAAAGACCTGGTTATGCGCAAACTAAGTCAGCTGAAAGTCGATTATACTGATGATATCGGAAACAAGCTGGTTTTGTTTTATAAAGCCGTTAGCGCACTCGATTTGTACCATGGCTTAGCCGAAGGTAAATATGATATTCAAAAGATAAAAGAAGCTTTACTGCCTCCATCTAAATCAGAAGATTTAAAACCACAGCCTAAACCTTTTACAAAAATAGATGTTTCGCTAAACCATGCAGGTAAAAATAAGCCTCTGATTATTATTAACGAAGACACGCCTATGGCTGATGTGAAGTTCGCCCGTTGCTGCCAACCTGTTTTTGGTGATGAAATTTTTGGATTTGTTACTGTTTCGGAAGGCATTAAAATCCACCGCAGTTCATGCACTAATGCCTCGCAAATGCTCGAACGATATCATTACAGGGTGGTAAGTGCGCGTTGGGCTGCTATGTCGGAATTAACTTCGTATGTTGCAACCATAAGGATTAGCGGTAACGACCAGCCAGGTATTCTGAATGACATAACAAACGTTGTTTCCGGCGATCTGAAAGCCGATATCAGGTCGATCAATCTGAATTCGCGCAATAATAAGTTTGATGGTTATATCATGGTTAATGTAGATGGGAAATCACATTTGAATCTGATTATCGGTAAACTTGCAAAACTAAAGGGGATAAGGAAAGTAAGCCGCGAGAATTAACACAGCACATCTTCGGAAATATTACCTCAAAACCTGATTTTAATTTCTCCGGAAGCCTTATCTTTGAACCAATCAAATAACTTTTATGCAATATCCGGGATATAATTCAGGCAACGTTAATCTTGTTGAAGGTGAATGGTATCACTTTAAAATTCATAACCTGGTACTGCTCCAGGATGAATCCTACTATTATGTACTGACGGATATTAATGGCATGAAACATTTTATGCCTTCAGAATATTATTCTGACTATAAACTTAACATTGGTGATGAGATTTTATGTAAAATTGATCGGATAAATTGTACAGGCAGAATATTTCTGGAACCAGCTCATCCTTTTTATAAAGAAGGTGAAATATATTTATTTAACATTGAAAGTTATCAAATTCAGGGTAATAATATTACGCTTTTTGTTAAAGGAATAATTGGAAACAGTATTAAAGTAACGGTTAACGACATAGATATTAACAGTGTTGCGACAAGAAAGACGGTGAGTTGCAACGTACAAAACATTAAAAAAGGAGAACTAATACTTGAGTTTTATAATACTAGTATTTAATTTGTGCTTTTTCATATTGAAATTCAGATAGATACGAAATAGTTGTGTTATTAACAATTGTTCATAACTTATGTGTAGCAATTGTGAAGTTAATTTTCTGTAAACACTTGACTTAGGGGTACTGAAAGTTGTAATTTTATTTCACCGGACGAGATCATGGTAACCAGCCCTGGAGAGGCGATCGAACTTCTGAAAAGGAGGGAGGTTCTGATCCCGGAGAGGTAAAAGCAATCAACTCGCAAGAGTTGATTACGGATATCAATTCGAAAGCTGGAATGTTTGAAAGAGTCGAAGGGCATGTAGCATCCTGAACTGATAAACTGCAAGGAATTGAAGAACAGGCGCACCGCAAGGTGTTTAGGACACAAAGAATGAAAACATATTTCGGTAACGGAACATGTAAGAAATCTTAAAACTAATGAAAACCAGGCTGCAAAGCCTGAAAAGTAAAAAAGTTGTGATCCTCGCTACTATAAGCTCCCGATGATATTCATCAGGCAGGAACGAAACAAACAGAGACCGTAAGGAATCGGTATGCCGAATTCACATGATCGCCGAAGCGCGGCGCACAACTGGAAATTCAAATCTGGAAACAGTTTTGTTGATTCAGCCGAAGCCAGAGGAAGCACTAAGCCGCAAGGCAGAAGGCCAGTCAGGCAAGCCGGGGTTCCCTGGGATGTAAAAGTTCCTGATACCTACAGTTTTTACAAAGCCTACGGGCAAAGTAACAACGAACGCTCCGAATGCAGGAACCGACAACGCGTAAGCGTGGTTAAGAACCCAAATCCCGAGAGGGACAAAGCTCAAAACCCAGGTTCATTCTGAAAGTTCTTCCCCGTGAAGAAAACTACAGTTTGAAACCAGTGCCGGAAAAAACAAAGTTTGATGCTTGTCATCTGCTTTGAACAACAACAGGGCATTGCTATTTGGTGTGCCAATCTGTAAGTTCTGCAAAGCAAACGCCGGTCACAATCAACAGCTACGGCTGCTGAAAGTGAAATGGGGAACTATCCGACAGGATTGTTCCCCATTGCTTTTTTTAGGTCAATCCATACACCATTCCGATCCGGGATCAAGCTCAAAACGGATCCTCAATGTCCCGGTACAATTCTGGTAGTACCTACAACAAATTAACACGCACCGAATTTCTCGAAAAGCTTCGTATTATCTCCAATGGTGAGCTTTCATACAGTGGCTTGCTTTTGCTTGGTAAGAATGACGCTATCCAGGATCATTTTCCCGATTTTCGTGTCGACTATATTGAAGTCCCGGGCAATAGTTACGCTGATGGACCTTCTCCTTTTTCCTTCCGGTTACCTGAGCAGGAAAACCTTTGGGAATATTACTTTACAATTCTCGACCGCCTTCGGAAACACATCGACATTCCGATCAACATTACAATCGAAGGTTTTGCATCAGAGGATGTTCCTCAATTATCTGCTTTACGCGAAGCATTAGCAAATTTCCTGATGCACGCTGACTATTTCAGCCCAATGAAACCTCGCATCCGGGTTTTCGATAATCGTATCGAATTCCTCAATCCGGGTGCTCCTCCAAAGT
The DNA here is from genome assembly GCA_964495865.1 of uncultured Lentimicrobiaceae bacterium. GTDB lineage: Bacteria > Bacteroidota > Bacteroidia > Bacteroidales > UBA4417 > UBA4417. The sequence goes on along the minus strand of CAZBZA010000274.1, from coordinate 195 downwards.
CAATCGAATCATTTATCCGGGAAGATATTTTATTACCTCGTAATCCCATTCTTGCCAAGCTTTTCCATTCGGTTCGTCTTGCCGAAAATGCCGGTACCGGCTTCACAAAGATGATCCGTGGTTGGCAAATTTTCAGAGGACAGCCACCTGTCTTTCATCAGGAGATTGATTACACCCTGGTTACTTTTTGGCTTA
>CAZBZA010000273.1:3118-4853 GCA_964495865.1 uncultured Lentimicrobiaceae bacterium | reverse complement strand
CTGTGATAATCTTTGGCATAATTACGGTTTACCCGGTTTGCCACGATGGAACAGATAGTAAGCGTTTCGTGACCCAGCATTTTTCCTAATCCATATAATGCCGATGTCTCCATTTCGAAATTAGCGATACGGTTTCCTTTATAATCAAAACTTTCGATAAGGTGATTTAATTCGGGAAATGCAAGTTTCAGCCTGAGTTCCCTCCCCTGCGGACCGTAAAAGCCAGGTGCTGTAAGCGTGATTCCATGCACGAGATCTTTCCCGAGTTTTTCAATCAGCATCTGCGAACAAGGCACAGCATACACGCCCGGAAGTTTTTCGTTCCACGAAACATATTTCTCAAATGCATCGGAAAGATCGGCTTCCATTACACTTTTACCCTTTTCGTAAAAATAAAGCAAACCATCGAGGCCCATCCCATACGTTGATGCCACGAAATCGCCGGGCTGAATATCAGCCTGCAATGCTCCTGCTGTTCCCAGCCTGATAATATTAAGTTTTGTGTGAGTTGATTTAGGCTCGCGCTTCGCCAGATCAATATTTACAACCGCATCCAGTTCATTAATAACAATATCGAGGTTATCGGTACCCATGCCTGTCGACAAAACGCTGAGTCGTTTGTTACCTATTGTACCTGTATTCGTATAAATTTCGCGGTTTTGAACCGAAAACTCAATTTTATCAAAATGTTTCGAAATTTCTTTTACCCTGCCCGGATCGCCTACAACGATGATCGTATCAGCAATATTTTCGGGGTGAAGATGAAGGTGGTACACGCTTCCATCGGGATTAAGGATAAGTTCGGATTCAGCAATTGGTGCCATAATTAGCGGATGAATGAGTAAAAAGGTATATTTGTAAGCAAAAGTAATCAAATCAGTCAAGCGATGAATAAAATACTCATACCTATAGATTTCCAACGTCAATCGCATTTTGCAATCGAACAATCATACAACCTGGCAAGGCTGCTGAAGGCAGAAATCATTCTTTTATATGTTCATGAGCAGTCGGGTTTGTTCACAGGTATTTTCAGCAACGACCAAAACAATGAAATTCTTGCAAAAATTGACGAACGACTTGCTGAACTTGCCGGAAAATCATCATTGGCAGCATCAGTACCAATTTCGTACCGTATTGAGAAAGGCCGCATTTATTCGAAAATAACAGAAGTGGCCAAAGAGATGAATGTTCAGTACATCGTTTTGGGAACACATAGTTCGGAAGAAGATGAAATCCGGGAAAAGCGCGTCGGGGCAAACACTTCGCGTGTAATCCGAAACGCGCCATGCCCTGTAATCACAATAAATGCAAAGCATCTGCACCAGGGTTGCCGGAATATCCTTTTGCCTCTCGACCTTACCAAAGAAACACGCCAGAAAGTAACGATAGCTATTGAGCTAGCCAAATTTTATGGTTCCGGTATAAAAGCTGTTTCCGCTTTATGGTCGAAAAATGATCCTGCCATCCTCAGCCGTTTGTATCAGCAAGGATCACAGGTAACTGATTTTATTTCTTCGGCCGGAATTGAATGCAGTTTCGAAGTTGTCGAAAGCAGCGGTGGCGAAAAAACCCTGGTCCCTTCTATTCTCAATTATGCCTATCAGCAAGGCGATATCGATTTGATAATCATCCTTACGCAACAGGAAATAGGTATCGTTGAATACTTTGTCGGATCACATGCGCAGGAGTTTATCAGGTTATCGGATATTCCGGTGATGTCGGTAATTCCGAAGGA
>CAZBZA010000273.1:0-3018 GCA_964495865.1 uncultured Lentimicrobiaceae bacterium | reverse complement strand
AAAAACTCTTCAAACTAAAAAAATGCTTGCAGAAATAATTACCATCGGCGATGAACTGCTAATCGGGCAGGTAATCGACACTAACTCAGCCTGGATTGCCGAACAGCTTAACATGATTGGAATAAAAGTACATCAGATTACCAGCATCTCCGACAACCAGGAACATATTTTACAAACCTTAAAAGAAGCGTCAACACGGGTTCAGCTTATTTTAATCACCGGCGGACTAGGCCCTACCAAAGATGATATCACAAAGCAAACGCTTTGCAAATATTTCGACACATCACTGATTTTCAGCGAAGAAGCCTATAAGAATGTGGAGAATCTCTTCTACCACCGTGGAGTTAAGGTAACCGAAGTAAACCGCCAGCAAGCCATGGTACCCGCCAACTGCAAGGTATTGCCGAATGTAAACGGAACCGCTCCATGCATGTGGTTTGAGAAAGAGAATTGCATTTATGTTTCGATGCCGGGTGTACCTTTCGAAATGAAAGCCATTATGGAACAGGAAGTTATCCCACAACTCCTTCACAAACAAAAACAGGTGATCATTCACCGTACCATACTTACCGAAGGTGTTGGCGAATCGATGCTTGCTTCCATCATCGAAACATGGGAAGATTCATTACCCGAATTTATAAAACTGGCATACCTGCCGCAACCCGGTATGGTTCGTTTAAGACTTACAGCATACGGCAAAGACCGTGAAGTGTTGCAGGATGCTTTAAGCAAAGCAGAAAAAGAACTTTATCCTTTGGCCGGAAAATATATTTTTGGTTACGATAATGATACTATCGAATCGGTTGTAGGTCAATTGCTACGGCAAAAAGGGATGAGCCTTTCGACAGCCGAAAGCTGCACAGGAGGCAATATTGCCCAGCTAATTACAAGTATTGCAGGCAGTTCCGATTATTTTAAAGGTTCGGTAGTTGCATACTCCAACGAAATAAAAGAAAAAATGCTCGGTGTCCCACACCAGACTTTGGTTGATCATGGCGCTGTAAGTGAGCAAACCGTTATAGCCATGGCCGAAGGAATCAGGAAGAAATTTGAAACTGATTATGCAATAGCAGTTTCCGGAATCGCTGGACCCGGAGGCGGTACAGATGAAAAACCAGTTGGCACAACCTGGATTGCCGTTGCAACACCCACCGGAACTAATGCACGTAAATTCCTGTTAGGCGATCACCGCGGAAGAAATATCCGAAAAGCATCGGTGGCGGCACTTAATATGCTGAGAGGAAAATTGATTGAAGAATAGTCTGATTTTTCAGAAGTGTTTCTCGAAGTCACGCCAAAATAATTATCCAGCTTCTAGTTGAATATTGAAATCGCTCAAAGCAAGGCACTCACTGCTCATATCTTTTTACTGCACCACCATAATTTTCCCTGTTGACCATACTCTTCCTTTGCAAACTAACCTTGCCAGGTACATGCCTGGTGCCCATTCGCTTACATCGAAAGTTAGGCTCTGCTGCCCGTCAGGCAATTCGTAAATTGCTGTTTTTTGCCCCTGCAGGTTAAAAATCTCAATGGTTTTAGCTCCGTTCAGTTGGTACCAGGTAGTAGTGGTTTTTATATGGTTGCGCTCTTCTTCCAGGGTGTAATATCCCGGCAAGGCTATGGTTACCTGTGTGTTAGCAGGCAATGGGTACACTTTAAGCTGGCTGTTCTCAGGCTTTTTTAAAGGTTCCTCAGTATCCACAATAATACAGTCTAAGTGTATGGTTTCTTCGGGTGCTACCGCATGTGGGCAAAGGCTGTCGTACACGCGGGGAACCGTGTAAATACTGTCGTATTCTAAGTTCTGGTTAAACTTAAACAGGCAGGTCTCCCAGTGGTTCAGGCTTTCAATATAACGCTCTCCCAATGCTACTACCTTGTTGTCAGTTGTTAATGCTGAATAAGCTACAGGGAAACCGTATAAGGGAACATCTTTGGTTTTAAGAACATTGCCTGTTGTATCGGTTTTAATAACCATGGAATATCCAGTATTTCCGATTGCATAAGCCCCACCTGCGAAAAGTGTTGAATCCTGAAAAAAAGTCAGAGCTTTTGTAAGCGAGCCGTCGCGAAGAGGGTACACGTGCATTAATTTTTCAGGAACACCGGTTGGCGAAAACTTATACACACAAGCTTTCATATCCACTTCCTGAAATCCATCACTCCCCCCACTGTAATAATTACCTTTTGAGTCCTGTATGGTACGCCCGAAATCACCATGAATAAACCCATTCCCATACCAAGTAAGGTCCCACAACTGGTTACCCTCCAGGTCGAACTTTACCCAAAGTGGCGAAAACCAGCCTAAGCCTGAACCCGGTTCGCGGATAAAAAAGTTAAACCCTGTTACCAGCACACAACTATCATTGGTAAGTAGCAGGTTATATCCCGTTTCGTCAAAGTAATTGGTATCGGGCTCCATACATTTTTGCCAGAGCAGATTGCCGGCAGAATCAAGACGGTAAAGCCAAATCCGATCGTAATTTTTTTCGCAGTGACTTGATAAAATAAAAATTTCATTATTAGGAAGTTGAATATTTTCAGTAATAAAAGTAAATCCTCCGTGTCTAGTGAACTGTTTACACCATATTTTTTCGCCACAAGCATTTAGTTTTAAAACAAATCCATCACTCTCTAAAGAAGTTGTTTGTAAAATGCCGCTAACAACTATTCCGCCATCCAAACAGTTTGATAAACCAAGTGTGTTGCTTGTTTTATTGACTTGTGGAAAATATCTTTTCCAAACTTCCACTCCATTAATATCCACCTTTCGTAAATATGCTTGTAAGGTTCCATCCAATGTTAGACGTTCAGCACCGCCTAAGAGAATACCGTTATCATAGTGGTTTTTTATTGCCCTGCCAACAGCATCAAACGTATTGTGTCCATAGGTTATTGGCCACTGAGCAATTACATTATGCGCTAAAGCACAAAATAATAGAAGCAAAACAAGGTTTTTCATAGATGTAATATTAAGAAGGGGGGTATTATTTAGTGACAAAGCATCTTTTTTGT
>CAZBZA010000272.1:0-4863 GCA_964495865.1 uncultured Lentimicrobiaceae bacterium | reverse complement strand
TGATCTGCTGGCAAATCATAGTAGTAATCTTCGATACGGATATTGCGGAGGGAATTGAGCATAGGGTGGGGAAAAGTAGGAGATGCAAAATTAATATTTTTCCTGTCAAAGATCTGATCCAGTTCTTATAGTAATTGTTTTCCCTTTTACTAATCAAGCTTATAAGCCGATATTAAAAAAATCGGGTATTCACTCACATTCCCCTCATCATCCGTTTTTACAATGCTATAGCATTGCCGATGTTCAATATTCGCGAATCCGATTGCTTTTAATTTATCGGACAGGTGCTCAACATCAAATCCCAGGTGACCCGTAAATCCGTCCCCATGAAACGACCCATCTTCGGCATACAAATCAGCAATGGCAAGGAATCCGCCGGAATTTAACAAGGAATAAAATTTTGAAAGTATAAGATCGACATCGTTAACATGATGCATAACCATCTGGTTATAAATAATATCAAACTTCCTTGAATAATCCTGGTGCTCAAGATTAAAAAACAGAGGTTTCATATTTATAATATTCTGACCCGCAATTTTTTCGGCTGTTACCGCTGTCATTTCCTGCGAATTATCCATCAGGACAATTTCTTCAAATTGATCTTTCAAAGCAAAACTAAGTAAAGCGGTGCCCGAGCCATACTCCAGCGCTTTCATACTCTTTTTAAAGGGAATCGTTTGCAGCATTGCTTTTGCAACAGCTTCGGATCTGTCAATATAACGTTGATTTTTATCCCAGTCGCGGGCCCTGGCATCAAATTCACTCATAGGTTGGTTAAAGGTTAACTTAGTTAATTGAAAGCGGAAAAATAGAAAATGGTTATCTCACTCCGTTTCTTTTCAATCAGAATAGGGATAAGTCTCTCATGTTATTTTCAGCAGGTTATTGAATTATTCCAATCTTAAACACATCAACCCCATTTTCCTTTGCCATTTGCATGGCCGGCTGATTCTGCATGATAGCGCCGCCCCAGTAATTATGGTCGTAAATATGTGGTGTTTTAAACCAGCTGTCTATATTCATTATGATTTCGATTTGCCGCGTTTTGTTTGCTTCGACAGTGAAAGCGGAATTGGGTAGTTTCACGCTAAAATAATTCTGTACAAACGCATAAATGGAATCTACTTCAATCACGTTGCTTTTGTACAATTGCCCTATTCCCATGTGAAAAGCATAGCTTTTAATCACATTCGCATCATCCTTCCAGCTGCCGTTTATCATCATATAATGGTAACCTCCGCCTAAAATATCGGGCCACATCATGTTTACTTCGGGCGGATTTACAAACATAAATGATTTGTTTTTCTCGCCGGTAATCCCGAAAACAAAGGAAACAGAATCATACGCACCTGCAGGAATATCATCATAAACATCCCATTTCAAGGTCTCGGGAATGTCGATGTCCACGTAATGAATATCCTTCCAGTCGCTGATCAGCTTTTTTGTTCCATCCGATTTGTGAAGCGTAACATCCGAGATAAAATACATTACCTGGTTTATTTCGTAAGGATTTCCGGCAGCATTTACATACTTCATATTGTCTTTCTGTAAAGCCAGCCCATCCACCAGGTGAGTAAAAGAAAATGAAATATGCCCTGAAGTAGTATTATCATCAGGCTCGTCGTTGTTACACGATACATTAATGAGCAACAATGTGCCAAACAAGAAAGTTATCAAAAGGGCATACTTCATAGTGATCAGATTGAAAGGGTAAGGTTTATAAAAAACATCCGGCCAGGTTCGTACAGTTTTTCTGTTGAGCCTACAATTTTGCGGTTCAGATGTTCGTAATACGACACATCAAAGATATTGTTTACACCGGCATTGATACCTATATTCTTACTTACTTTATAGGCAACCGAGAAATTCAGAAGAGAGAATCCCGGTGTTACAGGCTCGTAAAACGCTTCGGATACATGATTCTGGGCTGCAACCAAACGGTATGCGATTTTGGGAATAAGCTTGCCTTTCAACATACGGTAGCTTATACCTATTGTTGTTTCGAAAGGCGGTATTTCGGGAAGCGCATCGTTTTTCAGTAAGGTATCGCCCGTAACCTGGCCTGCGGTGATAATGTATTTGGTTACTTCCGGAATACGGCCATAGGTAAGCGCTGCAACTACACTTACGCCAAGTTTGTATGCCTGGGGCGAAGTATAACCCACTTCAAAACCAGTAAACGTTGCATTATCAACGTTAACAAACTGCTTAACCCCTGGTGCGCCCAATGTTCCGGGTGTAATTACAGATGAAGGGAGCAACTCCGCCGAAATATAGTCCTTAACATAGGAGTAAAAACCATTCACATACATATTTCCGAGTTTCACATCTGAGTATTTAAAAGTCAGATCAACCTCGTTGTTCGTCTCAGGCTTAAGCTGTGGATTGCCGAGATAATCATAGCTATCGTATCCTACGGTCAACAGCTTTATATATCGCTCAAGCATATTCGGGCTTCGGGTGCCGCGGGCTATGGCTAAGGATACAGAAAGTTTATCGGTAAGGTTTCGTGTTGCACCCAGGTTTCCACTAAAATTTACATACTGCGAAGCTGTTTCGTTAAAGTACTCAACACCATTCTTAATCAGTACCAGCGTGTCTTCCGAATCGGCTTTGTTTATATCCAACCGAAGGCCTGCATTAACTGCGAATGAACCGAAAACGGCATTGTAACCTGCGATCAGGCCCGCGTTTTGAATGACAGCTTTATTCCAGAGATTGAATTTTTTAGTGGAAGTGCCGCCCATCATTTGCATGGTCATGGTGCGGATACCATCCTTGTAGATATTTTCAAAATCCAATCCACCAGAAACAATGTGTTTACCGAATTTTAATCCCATGATGGCTTTACCACCTGTATTAACGGCATCCACATCGGCCACCATCTGTTTGGTGTTCCAGGTTTCGCGGTTGCTGTTGTCCATCAGGTGACTTACATCTGTCTGATAGATTTTCACATCCAATGATGTAATTACTTCTGACAGGTTTTTAGCTGAATAATCGGCGGACATCATGCGGGTATCATCACTTATCTCGTCCATGGTAAGAGCCGGAAACATTACATCGCGGCCATGTGATTCACTGTACGAAAGCAGGATATTCTGCTTTGAAGTTATGGCATAGCCAACTTTTGCGCCATAATTGTACTTCCGGAAGGAGGTGTTATATTCTTTTGCCTCGCCTTCGGAACTTCCGCTCGAATAATCGCCATACTTACGGTATCCACCTGAGGCACGAAAGTAGATTTTACTATTTCCACCATACAATGAAAAATACTCTTTGGCACCATCCCAGTTGGTTTCGTATCCAAACATCGCATTGCCATGAATCTCAAATTTCGCATATGGATGTGGGTCTTCAGTCTGCAAATTGATAACGCCTCCTAATGCCGGACCATAGTTCAGAAGGTACGGCCCTTTCACGACATTTATATCTGACAGTTCTTCAATTTCCACATGCGCCGAAACCGGATCCATTCGGTTGGGGCAGCCGTTTTCAATTTTCATGCCGCCATCCAACACAACGTTCAGCTGGCTGAATTTAAACCCGCGAACAACAGGATCAACGGAGCCGCCTCCTTTACGGATGCCGGCAACATTTGGAATGCTGCGCAGGTAATCGCCTACATCGCGGGTTTGAACCGATTGCATCAGTTCTTTTGACACCTGGGTCGAAACAAAAGGGATTCGTTTTACAAGGGTATCGGTTATTTCAACACCTCCAAGTACAATTGTATCGTTCAGGTGCTGTGCCCTGATTCCAGCTGAGATAAGAAGGAAACAGGCTATTGAAAGAAGATATTTATACATCATTCAAATTAGTTTAATATTAATGTTTGTACTGCAATAACAGGGTTAATTCCTTGTTCCAACAGAATTAAAATTCAGGATTCTCAAGAATCAGAATTGTAAAATGATTTCCCGGAATAAGTGACTGAAAAATCAGCCATAGTTAAAGCACGATAAATTATCGTATCTGAACACTAGTTGAATGGCAGAAATTACCAGGAACGCACAAACTAAACAAGAAGAAATATTCTTGTAAAACCAGGTTCTGAGAATTCACATTTTAAATACAGCAGGAAGAATGCTTAGGAGGAACAAATATGGCTGAACACGCCAACTGATCTGAGGTTACTATATTATAAACAAAATATGTATGACTGGAAATTTCGGCGGTATATGAACAAGCTTTGCTGATGATATACTCATTCAGTTCTTTAAGCTGAACCCGGCTGTTGGTATTTTTTGGATCGTTATCTGTATTTTGATTTGTTTTCTGCAACTGCTTAACCATGTGGCATTTTCCTTTGCAGCAACTTTTGGGTTTATCCTTATTGATACAAAGATTCTTAGCGATGTAGTCCTTGTTAATCAGGTAGTCAACTACAGGAATGACCGGTATAATCAAATACGCAGCCATGACCAGAAGCAAAATACCGGAAACAATAACAGCTTTCATTTCATTGTAATAACTTACAAATATACAACGATTGCGCTGTTGTGAAATGCAATAAAATAAATAAGTAAGACAGTTTAATTGTCATACAGATTTTGCAGAAACCAATTTGATATCCAATTAATTACCAGTATTTTTTTCAAACTTTTTCAGCATCCAGCTGATAGCATAGAAAGAAACTGCAATAAGTATCGGCCAGGTTAAAAGCCATAATATTTGTGTGATCATGGGGATTGAGGGTTTTAGATGATTGGGGGGAATGAGTGGATTGAGGAGGTTGGAAGTCGGAAGTCGGGAGTCAGGAGTCAGAAGTTGGAAATTGGAAGCAAGGAGTTGTAAGATGAGAGTCGGAAGTCGGGAGTATCAAAAAGAGTTTATGATACTCCCGATCCTGTTAGTGTTTTT
>CAZBZA010000271.1:0-4878 GCA_964495865.1 uncultured Lentimicrobiaceae bacterium | reverse complement strand
AATTAATTTATTTAAAAACACTTTACCCAACCTTACTTTCTAAATACAAAAAGCCACCTTAAAGGTGGTTTTTTGTCCTTTTAATGCCGGTCTGCTATCCCGTTAAAAGTCATGCCGTATTTCATAAAGAGTAAATTAATAAGCTAAAGAATGGCATTCATATTTTTTTTTATTATGCTACAATTCCATAATTTTATGCTCAGTTTATGCTAGCTAACATGTTAAGTCCTTACATCTAATTTATTCACTCAAATGCCAGTTTGTACTAATTGCGGAAAAGAAATATTACCAGGAAAACATTTCTGTGTTCATTGTGGAACAAAAGCTGAAACAGAAGATTCTGCCGCATTCTGCACACATTGCGGAATACGGGTAAAAAGCAACAGTAAGTTTTGCTGTGGTTGCGGAATGCCTGTTTCGGGTTCTGTTGCCAGTGCATCCGGCAATAACATTCAAGCTCCAGAAAATATATTTCAAAATCAGGGAAATTCAGGTAGCAGTTTCAGCCCACCCATCACGCATCATAATAACCATGTAAAGATTCAACCAACTTCACTACACAAACCGGCAAAGAAAAAGCGAAGCATTATTGGTTGCTTTTTAAAAACAATTCTGATTATTGTATTTCTTGTAGTTGCAGGGATTCTGACTATATATTTTGCTACCGATTGGCTTGGCGACACCAACAGGGAAACAAACATAAAGAACTTTAAGTCAGATGTAATAATGAATTTAGAAAACACGGATGCTACTGCAGGTGATTTACAACAAAATGGAATTCAATTGGATATATTGGAAGGTACTTTTGACCAAAAAGTAAAACTTAGTTTAAAAGATCCTGCATCTGTTCCTGGATTTGATAAAAACAGGGCCATTCAAACAGGAGCGCCCTACGAAATAAACATTGACCAGGAATCGAAGAGGCTTAACAAACCTGTAATAGTGACATTTAAACTTACTGATCGCGAAATTAAACGATTAAAAAATCCCGGCGATTTATGGATTGGCTATTACAATGGAAAGAGCTGGGATTATTTTCAACCTCTTGAAGTAAATACAAAAGGAGCCTTTGTAAAATTCGAAACCTATCATTTTAGTATTTTCAGCAAAGCAGAACCAACCAGGGAAGAGAGAATTAATGATTTTGCATACAAAGCAGCAGTAAACCAATGGGCTGGCAATGATAACGGAACACTAACCAGGCAGGCTACTGAGCAAATGGTGAATCAAATACTCAGTAAAAACATGGGATTGAACAATAAAAGCCTCACCCGGGATATTGTGGAGGCAATTATGAAAGAGAATGATTATACAAAGCTGCTTGTGAGTTACAATGATAATAAAATGGATGAGTTTGGCCAGGATCTGGCTGTGCTGGCCGGTAAAAAGATATTTGAGGTAGTTTCCACCGAAAGCAATGCAAAAATTTTATTAGGGACAGTGACAGAGCACAGTTCAAAAATTGGCGCAGGAATAAAAATAGGGGTTGCTTTGGCTGAAGGCGATCTGGAAAAAGCAGCCAAAGAACTCTCTTTGGAGATAATAAATACATTTCCACTGACCAAAACATTTCAAACAGCAGCAGAACTAACCGAACGACAGGTTAACAGGTGGCGTGATCAGGAACTGGAAGCGGCATACCAGGTATATATAAACGGAGCCGAAAGCGGTGTTCCATTTTGGGGATACCAGGTCGAACCTGGAAATTTTGACGAGGTTTGGAGTCAGATGCGTGGACTTGAAACAAAAATTCTGGATGATGCCATTAAAAATTATGCGGCCGTCAATAACATTGATGTTAGTCAGCTTGGGAAGGCATCACTCGACCAGATAAGAAAACAAACTAAAGAAAATTTAAGGCAGGAATTTTTAAAACGAAAAGCACAGGAAGCAAAAATTGATGCCCTGAAAGAGGAAAACATCAAACTTGTAAAAGAGTTTGAAGATGCTAATCTTTTAAGCCAGGGCCGTTTTGGATATACTGACAATACATCCTTTGATTTCAGGCTCGAACGGCTCATGCGCATTAAAGAAATGATCCTGAAGGACACAAAAAGCCGTCTGGGATTTACCGGAGTAGATGAAGGAGGCATAATCTCAGCGAAAACCGTGGCAGGATTAATACAGTTATGGTACAGTTCGGATAATGGCAAAAGAAAATATCGTGAGGAATTAATAAAACTGGGATATGACAGGGTTACAAAAGAAGTAGCTGCCATTGATAATGGATCCCTCGAAGGAATATGGGCTGGCACCTTCAGACACGAAGAACTGTGGCTGCCAGGCATTACCGGATCGCCGATCTTATTCGTCGTTTATAATGTAGGGGATAAAACCAATCCTGAATACCGGTCGTTCATTTTAGATGTGTCCGACATGGATGAGCGCAATTCCTGTGTTAGTGTTTTCCCAATGGATGAGGGTCAATCCGCTGAATCTCAATTTCCGGCTATGCTCTCCGGATTTAAAAATGGGAATTTTTCGTTTCATCACGAATATATTGATGACGGTGACAAGTTCTTTTTTGATTTGTCAGCCAGGCGTCTTGAATCACCGGCTGCTTCGCCCAACTTTCCAGAAGATGTAAGTATTGAGAACCAGGAAAGAGCATATGCTGTGCATTTAAGGAAACACGAAGAGTCTGTTCGTGAGCAGAAAAAAGAGCCAAGCATTGGTGGCTCAGCCGCGATACAAGCAATCCATTCCGGCGCTCAAGATATGATAAAGGATGCCCGGTTGTTCTACAAGTGGGCCCCGGTTTTCCAACGCACCGCAGAAAAATGGTTGAAGGATCGCAATTGGAGCGCCAAAACAAAAATCGAAGCAGACCGGAAATCATTCTCAACCCTTTTGATGCAGCATTAGAACATGATAATTTGTAATCAGAAAAATTGTGATTGACTACATGAGTAAAAATAACAATGTTTAAAAAAGGATTTGACAAAACATTGCCTCCTATAAACAGGACAAAGTAAACCAGTGAATTTCAAAACCAATGATACAATGGATAGAAGTACTAGTACAGAATTTTCGCAGAAGATCAATAATCCAGCCTTAATAAACTATTTTGTTCGTAACGGGTAAAATTTAAGGTTAAGATATTTACAATCAGGCAACAATTCGGTAAAATACTATCATAATATCCAGTAAAAACAAAAGTAAAACAACTGAGGGGGATTAATAAAAAAAAACACCTCACCAATTCATCAATAACACCCGAAGCTGTTTGACTGTTTTTTTTGTGATTTCGACTATGCATAGTTTTCACATCCAACCTTGCCGAAAATACTGCTCGCAAATAAGTACTAAATGAAATATTTAAAAAATATTAACTTTATTAATCAAATATTTTAAAGATATATCTAAAATCATTTCCTTTGTACAAACATCAATTTTAAACAAAAACTTATACTATACATCCATGAAGTACAATCAGAAAAATAAACTTATTCTAATTTCAGCAATCCTTCTTTTACTCTTCAATTCTTCTTATAGCCAGGAAAACTATCTTTCGGGATACGTTATTTTGCCTGATGGTGACACAGTTCAAGGTTATATCGACTATCGCAACTGGGTTACAAATCCGGAAAAAATATCCTTCAAAAAACAGATTATGAATAATAAAGTGGTCTATACCCGCAATGATATCAAAGGTTTCGGTGTAGCCAACGAAATTTATGAGCGGGCAATAGTAGAAATTGAACAAAGCAAAGATTTTACTGATGAGATGGATAATAATCCGGAATTAATCCTGACAACGGATACTGTATTTCTTCAATTGATGATAGAAGGCTCTAAAAACCTCTATTGCTATCTGAACAAATCAGTAAAAAATCAATACTATATTAAACTGGGTTCGGACTTTCAGTTGTTGTATTACAAGAGATACAAACAGAAACAAGTGATTAATAAGAACAGTCCCGTTGTAGATAAAAATTTCTTACAGAAACAAAAGTATGAAACACTTATAATTTCAGACAACAGATATATTGACCAGCTTGCAGCTTACCTGACTGAATGCACTAACATTGGCGATTACTTGAAAAAAGCAGAATATTCCAGTGTGAATTTAGAAACTATTTACCGTAAATATTATGATTGTACCAGTTCGTCAATGGCTTTTCAGAAAAAGACAGAAGTAACAAAACTGGAGAAAAGGGTTCTGGCAGGTGTATCCGTCACAAACTTAAATTTTGAAGGCGATGGTTTTATATATCTGACTGAAGCTGACTTCGCCCCTTCAGTAAATTTTTCCGGCGGTTTTGCATTTGATTATGTTTTCCCCCGCAATTTTAACCGGTTGTCCTTCAACAACGAACTACTTTTTTCAACCTACAAAACGTCAGGAACTTACACGGATTACACCAGCGAAAATGAATATAAAATAACCACATCAACCATCGGGCTTACCTACCTGAAATTAAATACGATGATAAGGTATGCATACCCGGTAGGTGGTTCAACATCCATTTATGGAAATGCCGGTGTGCTTTACGGAATAGCATTAGCCTCGACCAATACAGCAACAACGGAAACTAAATTTTTTTCAACGGAAACAAATGAAACAACCAAAGCTATGCAGGATTTCAGGAATTACGAAGTAAGTTATTCCATAGGACTGGGTGCAAAACACAAAAGATATTCGGCTGAATTAAGGTTTGAAACAGGTAACGGCATGTCGGATTATACGAGTTTAAAGTCCAAAACCAAAAGGCTTTACTTTTTCCTGGGATACAGGTTTTAATAGCTGAAAAATAGTTTTAGGGAAGTAATGTCCCAAACGCAAAAAAGCCACCTTATGGGTGGCTTTTTTGTGTTGTAATGCAAAAGGACTACTTTACTAAATCAACTTACCCTCCAAAAAGAAATTTGCTCCCA
>CAZBZA010000270.1:0-4879 GCA_964495865.1 uncultured Lentimicrobiaceae bacterium | reverse complement strand
TGAGCCAACCGATTACATATTATGTTTTCGGAATCGGGTATATTTATAAGCTTTAGGATAGGTGGTTTAAAGTACTTAGAGCTTAGGTTTTTCCCCTTCGGTGAAATAGTATATGCGGTAATGAGTAAATAAGGTTTGTTTGTGACCAACACAAGTAGGAATTACCGCGGTTGAGGAGTAAAATATTTGCCTCAAGGCACAAAATATGACCTGGAGTTAGAATATTTATTCTTGTTTTGGATCAATCAATATGAAATCCCAGTTCCTGTTTTCAATTGCTTGATATTTGAATGGTAATGAATGTAAAAAATACTCTTTACATGTAAAAAATCCATACTCCATATTATAAGTATAAAATGCCATAAAAGGAGTAAATGATATCATGTTTTTGCTGGTATTTATCAATTTTGCTATAATTTCATTTTTCTCACTTTCACTTAACCTTCTGATTTCTTTATCACTAATGAGAATGTCAGTTAGTAAAACATCATTTAATTTAAATAAAAAATACTTATTCCCGTTTTTAGAAATATGACTGAACTCTGCACTTGACAAATGTATATCCAAAGTAATACGTTTAAGCTCAATAATAATAGTGTCATTACCTAATTTATTCAAACTTACTATAATGAACTCATCTTCAGTATTGTAGTTCTTTTCATTAATAAGGCTCAGGTTCTCGAAATATTCATTAACAATACTACATAGTATGCGATAATCAATTTTATGTTGTGAATAGCCATATGTTATAGTGGCAAAGTATATAATAGATACTAACATCAACTTTTTCATATAACTAATGTTTTATGTTCATGAATTTCCCGTTTAACCGATACGGCTTCAGTGCAAGAAAATAAAGGCCATCTGAAGGATTTCCATTTAGCCACGCACCCTCTTTGATGGCTGGTTTCCTCTTAATCTGGTGGCGAATTGTCCTTTCGGGATTATGAAATTTATAATTGCGACTCATAAGTCAAATCTAATAAATTTCCTTTTCCCTGGAATAATAAAAAATGAAATTGTTGATCATTCGAAATTAATCTATAATATCTGTCGATATTTGTTTGATATAAGTCTGTCTATTTCTTTCTTCTCTTTTCTCGACCAACGTGGAAGGTCTTTTTTGCGTATGTCTTTACGCCAATATTTTTTAGGGGTAATTATTATTTTATCCAGGTTTATACCTAATACAAGTTGATTTGTAGTGTTATATTCTCTGATGGGCCAATACTTTTTATCGACTTCATTAATCGTTATGAAAATGCCAGATAAGATTTTAATGCCGAATCCCGAATTTATTAACAGGTACTTGAAAATATAGTCATCCTTGACTCTGACGAGAGACTTTTTAAAAATCACACTATCATGAAAGGTAGAGTCTAAAAATAATACGATTGAATCCATCCTTGTTTTTCGCATTTTACTGACTAACTCTTCTGATGAATTCTGAATAAGGAAATATTCACCGGATTCTTCCATAATCAATTGCATTGATTTATCTAGTTCTGATTTAAAGTATATTGAAGTGATTGTGACTACCGTAGTATCATTCGATTCATATGTAATACGAACGCAATGTGTATTTCGCGGAAAATAGTCATCAAGAAAATCGTCGGGGTAAAAATATTGACAAACTTTTTTATTGGTCAACAAATAATCATTAAATACCAATGAAAGTATAGTTTCAAATGATTTTGTATCAAGTGTTGATGTGTCAGATGATCCTTGATTATTGACATTCTTAATTTTATCGTCATAGCAGCTTTGACTATATAACCTAGTGACATTTAATGTCAAAATTATAATTAGTGCGAATATTTCGAGTGATAATTTCATAATATATTGATTTACCGCTTAATAGGAGTGGGCTCGACGAGTTTTGAAATTGATTTTGGCGTATACGTTTGAGTTCCTGCCATTCCATATTATGTGGTATTTCCCTCTAATTAGCGAACTCTCATTTCCAAAGGTAAACATTTACTATAAATTGAAATTATTGATCATTCGAAATTATGGATGTTTGTGGCATCACGCGATAGGATTCCTACGGTAGCGAATTTATTTATAAGCTTTAGATAGGGGATTTGATTTTTTGAGGGCATGGTTTTTGTGCTTCCTGTCCGAACAAATACCAGTACAGCCATGAAACATGCTATTTTTATTTTAGGAGCAATTTTGTTTTTTGCCAATGCATCAGCTCAGGAAACTACAAAGAAAAAACTCAGCAGGGAGGAAAAAGCAGCTAAACTCGAAGCTCAATACCAGGCTACTTTGCAATTGGTCGATAGCAGGAAATTTGTGCTCGAAGCTGAATATTTTACCGGCTCATCTCCTTTCGATTTTATTCTGATTGATTCATTGCAGGCCGTTTTACAGGAAGGCCGTGGTGGCGGACTTAATGCTGTTAAGGGTAATGTTACCACATGGAAAGTGACAAAAAATGAAAAGAAAAAGCGGGTTTCGATACATATTGGCATCAGGACAATCGGGAGTGTTTATACTGTTTTTATGGAGATTGATGCTGCCGGGCATACAATTGCCAATTTTAGTTCAAACGTATCCTTAACAGGGTATATCAAAGCAATTTCGGAAGGTACCATGTATAAAACTACACCTTTGTAATTGTATCCGGATACTCATCCGGAAAATTTTCTCCTTGCTTTTACCATCATATTTTTGTAATTTTAGAAGGGTAAAAGTCACAGTCATGTCAACAGATTTTAAATGTCCGCATTGCAATAATTTGCTAAATGTCGGCGAAAATGTTGTTTTTTCCACACGCAACAGTTGGGGCAAGCGTGGACTGATTATCCTGCACCCTGATTTAGGCAATTATACAGTTGTAAAGCATCCTGCTTTCGAAGTGATGGAAGGAGAACAACTCGAGTTTTATTGCCCGTTTTGCGCTAAACAGCTCGTTTCGGAGCGTCATGAAAATCTCGCTAAAATTATAATGAATGATGAAGGCGGCCGCGAATACGAGGTTCACTTTTCGCGCATTGCCGGTCAGCACTCAACCTACAAAATCATTGGCGAAAGTATTGAGATATTTGGGAAAGATGCTTCCATGTACCTCGATTCACCTGACAAAGGCCTCATGGGCTTGTTATGAAACCAGGATGCAAACTTGCATGGATAGTGTTTTTTGCAGTTGCAATGGGATATCTCGAATCGTCTGTAGTAGTATATCTCAGGGCGTTGTATTACCCCGAAGGATTTAATTTTCCGCTCAAGCCAATGGCGTCGTCGGTGGTTTTAACCGAACTATACAGGGAAGCAGCCACTCTGATTATGATCTTTTCCATTAGTGTTCTGGCTGCAAAGATCTGGCTGCACAGGTTTGCCTGGTTCCTTGTAATTTTTGGGATATGGGATAT
Source organism: uncultured Lentimicrobiaceae bacterium (assembly GCA_964495865.1). Classification (GTDB taxonomy): domain Bacteria; phylum Bacteroidota; class Bacteroidia; order Bacteroidales; family UBA4417; genus UBA4417. The sequence continues at coordinate 1,502 of CAZBZA010000270.1, read as the reverse complement.
CATGTATTATGTATTTCTTAAACTGCTTTTAAACTGGCCGGAATCCCTGTTTACAACTGATATACTTTTTCTTTTACCATCCATCTGGACTGGTCCGGTGCTGGCTCCGCTTTTAAATTCAGCTACCATGCTTCTGCTAGCTTCAGTAATACTAATAAGCAGAAAAAGAGTTTTGCCAATTACCCGGCTCACTATATTCGAATGGATCTTGCTTATTATGGGTTCAATACCGATATTGATTGCGTATATAAAGGGTTATTGGATTTTTGTGCTTGGCAATACTCTCACAGCTATTTCAGGCGAAATTACATGGAGTGAATTTGTAAACGTTCTTCCGGCACAGTTTGTTCCCGGTCCGTTCGATTGGATGTTATTCGGAGCCGGGGTACTGATGCATTTTGGAGCAATATTGCTCATTGTTTTCAGGATCAGGGTTTGGCTATTGCAAACGAATAATAGATATATGGTTTGATATTCGTTTGGATGTCAGTGATGTAAAATAGAAAAGCCGGATCAAGTCCGGCTTTCTTTAACATTTGATTTCTGGATTTACCTTGTAATCGAGATTTTCTTCGAAATAACCTGTGTTCCGGTATAAATCTGAAGAATATACATTCCCGGATCAAATCCCTGGGTGAGTATTTTCAGGTTGGTACCTTTATTGCTGTTGCGGTAAACCACTTTCCCGATAGTATTAACAAGGCGTACCTCATCAAATTTAACAGGAGCAACCACATTAATGATTTCGTTGGCAGGATTTGGATAAACCCTGTAAGCAGCCTCATCAGTGTTAGGAACACCTACAGTAATCCATGCCGTGGTGCAGGTTTTTAGCGATTCGCCAAGATCGTAAACAGCCGTTACACAATAGTTTTGTTGTCCGTTTGCTACCGGTGAATCAGTATAGAACGCTGTCGTACTATTTCCTATAAGAGTATCATTACGATAGATATTATAACTTAACGGAAGTGTAGCAGGTGCTGCCCAGGTTAATCCAACACTGCTTCCGATAGGCTCGGCAACTAAATTTGAAACAGGACTAAGAACAGTAAAAGGCTCAAGAAATCCGATATATTTATAAATGCCTCCTACTCCGGGTTCTGAGATAAAGCTTCCTGCCCATCCACAATGATTATTGACAAAATCAAGACTCAGGAATTGAGTGCTTTCAGTACCTCCGGCATGTGCCCATGAATGACCACCATCGAAACTGTAATATGCACCCAAAACAGGCAAGTCGGAATTTGGTTCAGCACTTACCCAGGTGTTTTCAGTACCAGGCACATATGCAATGTCACCTGTAGCACCTGTTCCTGTAACGCTGATTGGGCTCCAGGTTATACCTCCATCAGTTGTTTCTGATAAATTACAGGCAGTTGCGGGATTTGTGCCATCTCCTTTATCTTTAGCAATACCATTTAGCTCATTCCTAAATCTGACATCAGTAAATTGTGTAAGTTGTGTTTGACTGACATCCCAATGTAAGCCCTTATCAATACTGC
>CAZBZA010000269.1:2530-4886 GCA_964495865.1 uncultured Lentimicrobiaceae bacterium | reverse complement strand
CTTAAAACAAACAAGCCCATCCTTCTTAATGCGATTTTTAAGTACTTTTGCAGCCTTTACCATGACTAAAAGTCCATCAAGTCTGCCAATGAATCTTCTTCGGATTGTAATTTTTCTGCTTTGTGCAATTTTATTTGCATCAGATGCATTTTCACAGAATATTAAAGGTGGAGATGATACAGCGCAGGACGAAGCAGCACAGCAAAAAAAAGATACCCGCAGCCCTGATTCTGCTTTTGTAAGTTATTTTTCGCTTAACGAACAAGGCGCCTACACAAGGTATGTTGTTTCGAAGCCGCTGAACCAGTTTCAGGAATATGACGTTTCAAAACAAAACAACCAGTTTTACGCTACACTGGGAAATCCCGGCACCGCTTCGTACCCGCTTCTTTACTCGTTAAATCCTACCTCTTCGTTCCAGTTCAGGACGGATGTGTTTGGCGCTTATAAACTTAAGGACGACAGCATAAAGGTTTATATAAGCGAAGAACCTTTTTCGCATTTACGTTATCACCTGGGCCCGGCTAAAGAGCAAAAACTTGATCTCAATTTCGCACAGCGGATAGGTAGCGGCATATACCTTGGCCTTAATGCGCGCTTCGCCAATGCTCCGGGACTTTATCTGCAACAGAGGGCATTTAATTCAGGGGCAACTTTTTATGCTGCTTTCATGTATCCGACAAACCGTTACGGGGCTTTTTTCACTTTCCGTACCGACCGCGCCGCCAATTATGAAAACGGAGGATTGACAGATGCTACTTATTTTACTAACGATCGCGAATCGAACAGAAAGGTGATTCCTGTTAACCTATCCAATTCAATTAACCGCAGTAAAAACACTGGCCTTGTATTTCAGCAGTATTTCAATATTCTAAAATCAACAGTTACTGTAAAAACGGATTCAACCTCGGTACAGGTACCCCGTAAATTTGATGCCGGAAGAATAGTGCATACCATGAGGTACTCTCGATCAGGCAATGCATACCAGGATGCTTCATCCGCTCCAAATTTCAATTATTACCCTGATTATTTCGCTGACACCATGCCGATTTTCGATTCGGTTATGCATACTCATTTCGAAAACTGTTTTGTTTACTCCAACGAAGTTCCTGATACTTTGGGAAAGAGTTTCCCGCTGCAGTATTCGTTCGGGCTGAGGTTGCAGGCTGACAGGCTGATCCGCGATACAACGATGAAAGATATATTCAGGCAAACGGTTCCTTTTGGCATGTTGAAAGGGATTATAAAAGAGAAAACATTTTTTAAAGCATCAGCTTACCTTGTGCTGGGGGGATACAATTCAGGTGATTTTTCAATGACAGGTAATTTCTACCAGTTTTTCGGAAAGCAAAACCATAAAGCCTATCTGAATGTTTCGCAAGGCAAAATGCACCCCGAATATTTCTACAATAGTTATTATACCGAGTATTTTAACTGGAACAATTCGTTTAATGCACAGAACTTTTTGAAAGGTGAATTCGGGGTGGTACTAAAAGGATTCGATCTGAATATAACTTATACCCGTTTAACAAATTATGTTTTTCTCAACCAGAACATTCTGCCTCAGCAATATACTGAAGGGCTCAATGTTTTAGCCGGACATGTAAGCAAGGAATTCAGGTACAGGCACTGGATTACTACAGCTTATGTAGCAGGGCAGCAAATTACCCCCGACAGCATACTTCAGCTCCCTGCTGTGATTGGGAAACTTACTCTTTGTTACGATGCGCTGCTATTCAGCAAAGCACTGCATGCGCAGATTGGGATCAGCGGAACCTACCATTCCGAATGGTACCAGGATGCCTATATGCCTGCTTTACGTTCTTTTTACAAACAAAGAAGCTATATATCAGGCAATTATCCTTATCTCGATGCGTTTGTAAATCTTAATATCAAACGTGCGCGGATATTCGTGAAATACGAACATTTTAATGCCGGCCTTATGGGATATAATTATATGATAGTCCCCGATTACCCACAAGCTGATGCCGCATTGAAATTCGGGATATCGTGGTTGTTTTTTGATTAATAAGTAGAAATAATCTCTGTTTTCATTAAAGAATAATGAATATTGAATATCGAATAATGAAGTGAAGGCTTCGAAGTGAGATTGTGCCGGCGGGATGAGTTTGCTTCGGCAAAGCCGGACGAAGCTTGTACTGCTTTTTAACTCATTGCGGCTTTGCCTCACAATGACTGTGCTTCGATGGTGGTTTTGTAGTAGGCGGTGTTGCCTTCGAAGCAGTTCGTTGGCATGCCTGTCCTAAGGAGCACCGTCATTGCGAGGCGCGTATGAACGAATTAAATGTCCGGGCGTGTTGCGCCAAAGCAATCTGTCGGAGAAAAGGAATGCTTG
>CAZBZA010000269.1:0-2430 GCA_964495865.1 uncultured Lentimicrobiaceae bacterium | reverse complement strand
CCCTACCTCCCTTCAGCCACAATCCTTTCCGGCACAGCAAGAGTTTTGACTGTAAACTCAACAGCAGGAGTTTCGTCGCCGGTGAATGCTGCGTTACAGATCAGCTGGTGTTTCCCGACGGTTATACGTGGAATTTGCGAACTCAGTTCTATAACATTCTTTTGTTTGCCCTTTTCATCGTAAACCCTTAAAATATTTGTACCATCGCAGATCAGGGTTTCCCCGGGTTTCAATTCCTGTTCAATCTCTATTTCAGCATAGCTGTCGAGTTGAATTTTCAGATTCTTTACTGTTCCGGTTTTTCCTGTAATATCAATCCTGAACTGAAGAAGCTGGTCGAATGATTTAACTTCAAAATCCCAGCGGGCATAAGTTGGTTCTCCCGGCTGGCGTATATATTTCTCATGGATAAATGGTCCGGAAAGCTGGTACTGAAACAAATCCCATTCCCCCTCTCCTGCTTTCTCAAGATGAAATTCGTTTTTAGTATTTTTCAATCTCTCTTTCTGATCATCAGAGAAAGCAAGTGCAAGCCTTGCCGTTTCCCATTCGCGGATAGCATCCAGGAGCTGACCACCGGCAGGGTTGCTTTTAATGGATTTTGGATGGGCTACCATTGCAAACCCGGCATCATAACCGGCTGCGCGGGCCAGCATCCATTCCATTTCACTCATATTTGTATTTGGCGTAAGCAGATACCAGCCCAGCATATGCGGAATATAATTCCTGTCGAATAGTTGCTGGTTGCTGATCCTGTAGTCCTGCATGCTCTCCTTAAATCCACCGTACCAGGGCTCGCCCCAGTTGCAGAATGTATTTATGTGCCAGTAATAGGTCTTCGACAGACTGGTTCCGTTTAAAACTTCATGATTGAGATGCTCATAAAAATCTTTGGCAAAAAGATTGATCGCATAATCCCCCTGTCCTGATGCCAGGCAGCCTTCGTGGCCGTCGAAATCGAGGTGACTGATTCCTGTTTCATTAAAAAAAGCAGCCAGGTTCACTGCAATTTCTTTTTGCAGTTCAAGGTTGGGGAAAAATACTTCGTAGCTATGATCGTAAAGTTTACCAACGGTGTCGTTTTTTGTGTGTGCCGAAATTTTTGTTTTAAAAGCGCCCCGCTGACAGTCGAGCAACTTATAGGGAGGTGTTTCAGAAACAGATTTGTATCGTATAAGTTCTTTCCCGATTTTTACGGTATGCATCCAGTTGTTTTCTTTTTTGTCGAAATACTCCTTTGTCGAAACTGGTATTTCAGTCGTGTTTTTATCAATATCAGCCACAAGCAATCCATAACCGGTCAAAGCCAGCCTGTCGTCAGGAACCGGCGAAACATAAGCGTCATTTGTATTTATAAAATTGGTAAGTGTATGAACACCAAAATACAATCCTGCCTCCCTGGCTTTTCGGGCACAGTTAGTAATCCCTTCTTTCCCGTTGGGGAAATAGTCAGGATTAAGATCATAATGCCCCCAGTTTAAGAAAGGTCCATCGTGGTATAAGCTAATAAGCCCGGCTCTTTTGGTGTATGATATCATTTCATCAATTTCACTTTCGTTAAACCCGGCAATTAGGTACGAACGTCCACGCTGAATTGCCTTTTTTACCCATACTCCGTTAATGGTTTGATGCGGGAGATTTTCTGCCAGCTCAATCTGTTCAATTACATCAAGGGTTTGAGGCTCAGGGCAGATAAACATTGATATCTTGCTACCTACTACCGTTTCTCCTTTAATGGCTGCAACCGGTGTATTTTTATATTCGCCACCCCAGGTATCTACAAATCGTGCTTTATCCCTGTTGATGGAATAGGCCTGCAAAACACTCCCCCACGGCTTTTTAACAGCAGCTTCACCGCGGTTCCAGGTCATTCCTTCGCGGTTGTAATCGCCTCCAAGGGTTTTGGGATTTAAAACCTGTATTCCAAGTCCTGTTTTTTCATCTCTCACAACGCCGATAATTTCACCGATTGTTTTCGAAACCGTGGTTGGGATCGGCCCCCACACCAATCCGTCAATAACACTGGCAGGTTCCGCTTTAATCACCTCAAATGTGACATGGGTTTCCCTTAAGGTAACCTTTACCTCGACTTTTGCTTTAATTTGCGAATACGTTAAAACCATCACTGAGGATGACTTATTGAACTTCAGCGAATTCGGTAAAAAACGTTTCTGATCACTTACCAGTGTGATAAAAGGAGCCAGGGTATCTTTATACAAATAATTTTCGCCCGATTTCAGGTCGGTTATTTCGGAAAAGGCGCCCAACTTGTCGAAGCTTATCTTCAAATTGCCGGCAACCAGTGTAGTCTGACTGCGTGCAGAAGTTGCCAACAGTAATAAAACGAAAATCAGGCTGATTATCTTCATAAGAAAGAATTTGTGTGTTTAAGTTGTTGTTTCGGGTTTCCGGTTTCTGGTTTCTGGTTTC
>CAZBZA010000268.1:0-4889 GCA_964495865.1 uncultured Lentimicrobiaceae bacterium | reverse complement strand
GTGTTCATATTGCCAGCTGGCTGGTTGGCCAGGTGCGCGACGAAACACAAACGGAGGAGGCTATGCTTGCTTATGCCCGTGAGATCGGAGCCGATGAAAAAATGCTAATTGAAGCTTTCCGCGAAGTGCCGGTTATGAGCCAGCAGAAATTTAACATGATAGCCCATTCCGTTTTCAGCCTTGCCAACCAGTTATCGGCTACAGCTTTCCAGAATGTGCAACAAGCCCGTTTAATAGCAGATCGGCTGCAGGCACAGGAAAAACTGATAGAGAGCGAATCGCAGTTCCGCAATTTCTTCGAAAGTGCCCCCGATGCCATATTTATTGCCGAATCGGGTACAGGAATAATTATCGATGCCAACCCCGCTGCTGCAAAACTGATGCTGATGCCGCGCGAAGCCATTATCGGGCTGCACCAGTCGAAATTACATCCTGTTAATGATCCGCTGCAACCTAATGAGCTTTATCCCAAAGTTGAATTTGCCGTAGCTCCTAACCCTGTGGAGTACGCCATTGTCCGTTCCGACGGAACAACACTGGCAGTTGAAATAATGGCATCCGAAGTTTATATCAAAGGCCGCAGATGCATAATGGGTAATTTCCGCGATATTTCGGAACGCAAACTAATGGAACAATCCATCCTTGAAAGCGAAAAACGCTATCGTCTGCTGGTTGAATCCTCACCCGATGCTATTGCTATTTACCAGGAAGGACAGTTGGTGTATGTAAATCCTTCGGGCTTAAAAATATTAGGTGCCCAAACACAGTACGACCTCATCGGACGACCGCTTTTATCCATTGTGCATCCGCATTCGAGATCCGAAGTTATTAAACTCATCAGGCTCGTAACTGAAGGGGTTGAAGTGCCTGCTGTGGAGGAAAAGCTTATGCGGATTGATGGTACTGAATTTGATGCTGAAGTTGTTGTACTGAATACAACTTACAACGACCGACCTGCCGGGCAGGTAATTATACGCGATGTTACCGAACGTAAACTTGCCGGGGAACAAATATCCAGACTTAACGAAGATCTCGAAAAAAGAGTTACCGAACGCACCATGCAGCTCGAAGCTGCCAACAAGGAACTGGAAGCCTTCAGTTATACGGTTTCACACGATTTACGAACACCTTTGCGCGCAGTTGACGGCTTTGCCAATATTCTGCTCGAAGATTATGCCCCTTCACTCGATGACGAAGGAAAACGATTGCTGAATATTATCATCAGCAATGCCAACAGGATGGGCTTCCTTATTGATGATTTGCTCTCCTTTTCGCGCCTTGGCCGACAGGAACTTACGTACTCGGAAATTAATATGTACGAAATGGCCCTGTCAGTTTACACCGATCTTGCATCGGAAACTGAGAAACAAAAGATTGATTTCCGTTTGCAAAATCTGAACAATGCGTATGGCGATCCGGCAATGGTACGACAAGTACTGGTGAATTTAATTGGCAATGCCATTAAATATACTTCGCGAAAGCCACAACGCATTATTGAAATAGCGAATGTTAGAGGCCACAAGGAAAATGTTTATTTTGTAAAGGATAACGGCGCTGGTTTTGATATGGCTAATACCGCTAAATTATTTGGCGTTTTTCAACGCCTGCATTCCACCAAGGAATTCGAAGGAACAGGAATAGGCCTGGCCATTGTAAAGCGGATCATACAAAGGCATAACGGCAATGTGTGGGCCGAAGCCAAAATAAAAGAAGGAGCGGCTTTTTATTTTACCCTGCCGGGGAAATAAAGGGTAGTGTTTCACATTATGGATTTGAGGACCTGAATGCTTTGTTGTCAATATGTGACAAAGTAGAATAAGACTCCCTGGAAAATGATCCTGATCCAAAGTACTTTTAACCAATTATCACTCTTGTAATACCTTTTTAACATAAACTGTACCCACTCCAATTGCTTTTGACGCTAATACTACGAAACCATGAAAAAAAGAGTAAATGCTTTGTCCGGAACCAATTCGCTGAGGCAAAAAGCTGAGGTAAAACTAAAAAATCAGGCTGCTCCGGCACCTGAAAATATTAGTGAAACTGATGCCCTTAAACTGCTTCATGAGTTACAGGTCCACCAGGTTGAGCTTGAATTGCAGAATGAGGAACTGCAAGCAGCTGTGGCTAAGGCCGAAACTGCAACGGAACTTTATGATTTTGCTCCTGTAGGATATTTTACTTTGTTGCAGGATGGCGTTATTGCCGAACTGAATCTTCGCGGAGCATCAATGCTTGGTAAGGAACGCTCAGAACTGGTTAAAAGTGATTTCGAGCTGTTTTTAACTCAAAAATCACTATCGGCATTCAATGGTTTTTTACAAAAGATTTATGAAACACACAGCCTGCAAACCTGTGAGGTTGAGTTAGCTATGAATGGGGTTGCAAACATTACACTTTATCTCGAAGGTATTACTTCCGGCGAAAAAGAGAAATGCCTTATTACAGCTATTGATATTACCCAACGGAAAAAAGCGGAACAGGGACTTGCTAATTCCTCCCTGCAATGGCAATCCACATTCGACGCGCTTAACGATGGTATTTGCCTTTTGGATACTGATTATGTTATATTGCGCAGCAACAAGGCAATGAATGATCTTTTTGCGGATGCTCACGGCAACATACTCGGTAAACATTGCTGGGAAGCCATTCATGGAACAAAGGAGCCATACGAGGAGTGCCCTGTAGTAAAAATGAGAAAATCGCTACAGCGCGAAAGTATTGAACAGCAAATAAATGGTAAATGGTATAGTGTAATTGTTGATCCTTTGCTTGGCACAGATGGAACCCTGAAGGGTGCTGTTCATATTATGCGTGATATTACCGGGCAAAAGCTGGCAGATGAAGAGTTACGGAAAGCACAGGAAAAATACCGTATTGTTGCCGATAATACTGCTGATTGGGAATTCTGGATTGATCCCCAAGGGAATTTCCTTTATAATTCGCCTTCGTGCAACAAAGTTTCCGGGTATGATCCGCAGGACTTTTTTGAGATACCCGATCTAATGATCCATATCACGCACGAAGATGATAAAGCACTGGTAAAGAATCATTTTATCGGGGAATCAACCATTCTTTCAAATTCAGAGTTCCAGTTCAGGATTGTTACACCCGAAGGAGCAATCCGTTGGATGCATCATGTTTGCACACCTGTATTCGATTCAGAAGCCGCTTACATGGGACGCAGAGGAAGCAACCGTGATATTACAAGCCGAAGAATTGTTGAAGATGCATTGCGCAAATCGGAAGAGAATTTGAGGAAAGCTTTCAGTTCGCATCCCGGAATTGTAGGAATTAACAGCGTAGCCGACGGCAGGTTTATCGACATCAATACTAATTTTACGAAATGCCTGGGCTGGGAGAGGAGCGAAGTGATAGGGCACACATCCGAAGAACTATGTTTGTATGCAGATTTTTCCCAAAGGGCCGAAATAATCAATTCAATGAATACCATAGGTTCATTGAATGATTATGAGCTTCATCTGTTGACCAAATCGGGCGAGCTGCTAAAAACCCTATTTTTCTGTGAAATTATCGAAATGGATGGCCAGCAATGTTATCTGATGCAGGTTAACGATATTACCGAACGCAAACTGGCGGAGTTAAAACTTCGGCAAAGCGAAGAAAGGCTTAAGACTATATTCGATACTTCTCCGGTAGCCATTTACGAAACTGATGCTGAAGGTAATTGCCTGATGGTTAACGAGCAGTGGAGCCGTTTTTCGGGTCTTACCAACGAGGAGGCCCTCGGCGAAGGCTGGCAAAAAGCAATTCATCCTGATGACCGCGGCCACATTACTGAACTTTGGAAAAAGTATGCTGGTGGCAAGCTTGCGTGGCATACCGAATTCCGTTTTCTTTCTCTTGATAATAAGGTTACCTGGGTGCTTGGAACGGCAGTTGCGCTTTTTGATAAAACAGGAACTATCACCGGCTATATAGGAATGAATACGGATATTACCGACCGCAAACAAGCTGAAGTATTACTACAGGAAAGTGAAGAGCGTTTGCATACCATTCTCGATAATATTCCGGGCGGGGTTTTTGCCCACAATCTGGATGGTGAAATTGTAATGGTGAATCAGGCGGCTGTTAAAAACACCGGATACAGCAGAGACGCGTTGCTTGGTATGGTAATATCCAATATTGATCCCAGGAGTAAAACCAGGGAAGACAGGCGCAAATTATGGCATACCATTCGTAAAGGAGAATCTTTTCATCTTCAGTCGGTACACCAGCGAAAAGATGGCACCACCTATCCTGCCGAAGTGCACCTTAATTCAGTAATACTGGAAGGAAAACCAGTTATACTGGCAGTTGCGTACGATATTACTGAACGTTTTGAGGCTGAACGTTTGATGAGAGAAAGTATCGAAAAATTCCAGAATCTTATTGAACTGGCCGTTGATGGTATTCTGATAGGATCGCATGATGGAACGATAATAGAAGCGAATTCAAGGTTTTGTGCTATGACTGGCTTGAACAGAAATGAAATTATCGGAAAGCATATCACAGAAATGCCTTTTAAAAAGGAAAACCTAAAGAAAAACCCTTTTCAGTTCGACTTGCTTAAAAAAGGCGAAACAGTAGTGAGCGAGAGGGAATTTATACGCAATGATGGTTCAGAGATAACCATTGAGATGAGAACTAAAATGATGCCCGATAAAACCTACCAGTCCATATACCGCGATATTACTGACCGGAAAAAGGTTGAAGAACAGCTTGCATCAAATTATGCATTGTTGCGTTTGGCAGGCGAAACGGCAAAATTTGGTGGTTGGGAATTTAATGTTTTCAATAACGAGGTTAAATGGTCCGACGAAACGGCACATATTCATGAAATGCCTGATGGTTACAGCCCTTCGTTTTCCGAAGGGATTGAGTATTAC
>CAZBZA010000267.1:0-4891 GCA_964495865.1 uncultured Lentimicrobiaceae bacterium | reverse complement strand
ATGAAAGCTGTGAAGGCCGGTGAAACTGTAAAAAATCAAAAAAATATAAATCATCAATAATCTAAATTAACATGGAGAAATCTTACGTGAACAAATCAAACTACACTGGTTTTGAAAATCAAACCGAGGCATTTACGTTAAAACGTAAACCACATTTACTGAATTTTTCTAAGGCATCGGGAATGACAAAGATTCTGTCATTGTTTTTTCTGTTGTCCTTCACATCGTTGCAGTCATTCAGCAGCGATCAGCATGCCATTGTCGGCTGGAATTATGGCAATGGCAAAGTAATGTACTGTGGATTAGGCTATATGATGTCAACAAGTAGCTCCTATTGGGGTGATTTTTTTCAACATAATGCTGAAAAAACATTATTTGTTAATATGGTGAAAATGAACAGCTATGTTGTAAATCCTGTTGTCGGAATTTTTTATTCAGCCGGTTCCACAGGCTATCCAAATTCGATAACTGCTGACACCCTAATAGCTATATTGGGGAGGGCCGGAATTGCAGGCGTTAAAGTCACTTCTGATATGATTGATACACAAGCTGAGATAAACAACTATAATGTTATTATCATGGGCGGAAGTGGTCAGTGGGGCGGAGAAATGAATGCAGGATATTATGCCGTTCAATCGGTTATTAAGAATTTTGCTCAAAATGATCATGGCGGAGTAATTTTTACAGGATGGTCGGTTTTTACATTATTAGGTATCGATGCTACGGATTATAACGACATGATTCCGGTTGAAATTCTGCCTGATTATAATTATCAGGGCGGCTACACTCTTTTGAAACACCTCCCCTCTGATCCGTTATTCGATGGTGTTGGCACGGTAGCTTCAACTGGCTATTGCGAATTCCCGATGGGTAATATTAAAGTAGGCGCTATCGCTTATGGCGGATTAAATCCTTATACGAATCCATCAACACCGGCTGACCCAACTTCGATAGCAGCAACAGTAAATCCGGTTTGCAGTGGTGCAGCAACCCAGCTTACTGCAAGCGGCGCTGATGGTACTGTTTACTGGTACACCTCAAGTTGTGGCGGGACTTTCGTTACCACAGGTAATCCGATAACTGTCAATCCTACGGGTTCAACTACCTATTATGCAAGAAACTACAATAACTCGGAATATAGCGTTGGATGCGCCAATATTACCGTTACCGTATATTCACCTTTGCAAGTGCCTGTTGCAGGGAGTAACACCTATGCGTATGATGGAACATTAAAAACAGCATCAGCAACTGTTGGTGTTGGCGAAACCGTTGACTGGTATGCTAATGCCACCGGAGGATCTACAATTTCAGCTCCCTCGGGTACAAATGTTGGCACCTATTCAGCATATGCCGAAACCAGAGATATTACAACCGGATGTGTAAGTGCATCGCGAACACTCATTTCACTTCAAATTACAGCAAAGAATATTTTAATAACAGCCACTACCGGTCAAACCAAAGTCTTCGGTACTGTAGATCCGGCACCCTTCACCTACACATTTGCTCCTGCGTTAATAGGTACTGATGTAATTACCGGTTTAATGGGTCGGAACGCAGGCGAAAATGTCGGAAACTATGCATTTACAATCGGAACACTGACGGCCGGTACCAACTACAGTTTATCCGTTGCGGCAGCGCCAACATTCAGTATTACAACAAAAGCAATTGTGGTAACCGCCAATGCCGGTCAAACCAAAGTTTTCGGTACTGCAGATCCGGCACCGTTCACTTACACATTTGCTCCTGCTTTAATAGGTGCCGATGTAATTACCGGTTTATTGGGTCGGAACGCAGGCGAAAATGTCGGAAACTACGCATACACAATCGGTACTTTAACTGCCGGCGCCAACTATAGTTTATCTGTAGCCTTAACACCTGAGTTCAGTATTACAACCAAAGCAATTATGGTAACCGCCAATTCCGGTCAAACCAAAGTCTTCGGTAATGCAGATCCTGCACCGTTCACTTACACATTTGCTCCTGCTTTAATAGGTGCCGATGTAATTACCGGTTTATTGGGTCGGAACGCAGGCGAAAATGTCGGAAACTACGCATACACAATCGGAACATTAACTGCCGGTTCAAACTACAGTTTATCAGTAGCAGCAGCACCTGAATTCAGTATTACCCCCAAACCAATTGTTATTACAGCACATGCCGGACAAACAAAGGTTTACGGTGAGGCTGATCCGGTACCATTCACTTATTCATTTGCTCCTGATTTACTTGGGAATGATTTATTTACAGGTATAATTGGCCGCGTAAGCGGAGAAAATACCGGAAGCTATGCTTACACAATCGGAACTCTTACTGCAGGCTTAAACTATTCATTATCAATTTCTGCAGCTACTCAGTTCAGTATCACACAAAAAGCTCTTACAGTTCAGGCAGAGGATAAATTCAAATGTTTCAACGGGGTAATTTATAACGGAGGATATACTGTAGCTTACACTGGTCTTGTGAATGGCGAAGGTCCTGAAGTACTTGGTGGTGTGCTGGCATATAGCGGAACAGCAATCGCGGCAATTCAGGCAGGTACTTACTCAATAATTCCTTCGGGGCTTACTTCGCTCAATTATTTAATAAGTTATGCTAACGGAAGCCTGGTTATAGGTGTAACACCTGTTCCCACTATTTCAGGAGACATTTCATTATGTGCCGGAACTAATGGCGTACAATACACTACCGAACCCGGTTCGAGTAATTATATCTGGACAATTTCCTATGGAGGTACTATCACAACCGGACTTAATACAAATCAAATCACCGTTGATTGGGGAATTGCCGGTACACGAAGTATCACGGTAAACTATGATAATCAAATTGGTTGTTATTCACCCGTACCTGCTACTCATGCTGTTGAAGTACTTTCGGTACCTGTGCCTATAATAAACGGGGTTAATTCTATTTGCCAGGGCAGTTCAGGTGTCGGTTATTTCACACAGGTGAATTATGATGATTACGTATGGACTGTTTCTTCGGGTGGTACAATTACTTCAGGTGCAGGAACAGATGCAATAACTGTAAGCTGGACAGGCTCAGGTGACCAGATGGTAAGCGTTGAATATACCAATGACCTGGGATGTGCTCCGATTGTTCCGAGCGTATTCGATGTTTTTGTTACGCCTCTGCCTGCAACACCTGTAATTACACAGCATGGTGATACACTTACCAGCAGTTCGGTAAACGGAAATCAGTGGTATCTGAACGGAGTAATTATCCCGGGCGCAACTGAACAGCAGCATATTGCCGTTTATAAAGGAAATTATACTGTGGTTGTAACTTTGGCAGATTGCAGTTCGGGAATTTCCAATTCCATACTTGTTTTGCCGGTATCTGTGAATGAAATTGAGGTAAGCCAATCCGTGGAAGTGTATCCAAATCCTAACCGTGGACAGTTTAATATTAAGGTTACATCAGCAGAAACGGTTGAGATGAACATCGAAATTTTCAACATTGCAGGTGCCCTGGTATGGAAGCAGGAAAATGTAACTATCCATGGAACACAAATTCTACCGGTAAACATGGTTAATGCTCCTGATGGAGTTTATATGGTAACACTTCGTAATGCGAAAACAAATACGGTTAAACGTATCGTAATTACGAGGTAAATAGCTTTGGTTGTTTCAGAGTTTAATTGGGAAAAACCGGAGTAATCCGGTTTTTTCAGTTTAGATAAAATCTTTCGATTGTAATAAGGCAAACCTGCAAAACAATGTGATTTCTTTTATTCACTCTTTATTCAGCAATTTATACTTACTTATTTTCGCAACATCGAAAATTGACGAATTGCCGAATTATCAAACTCCACTAACATTGGATTGGAGATCGGACACTTAATCTATTTGAGGTAATCATTTACCACCTTTTTTATACTATTTTTTACCTTCTCCCAGGTTTGGCCTTTGAAACTTATTGGAGGATCGCTTTCATCAGCATCAACAAAATATGTGATAGCGTGCGGAATACTGATTGCCAGCATCTGGCTGGGATATTTTTGTTTATGCCAGTCCATTAGTTGTTGCAGCGGGTAATGCTTTAGCAATTCATGTAAATCCCAGAAGTCTTTTTTCTGTGCCCGCCCAAGGATTGCCTGGATTTTCATTGCAGCTATATCAGCACTGCTATACATTCTTATTCCGTTCTCCTTTTCGAAAGCAGAAATTGGCAGATGAGGGAAATGCACAATATCAACTTTAACATTATCTATAAAACAGAATATTCCAAATTGAGTATGTTGATGCTTATATACAAACCGATTTTTGAATGTTTCCTGAAGTGAGCCGATAATTGTGGGATGATCAAATTTTTCATGAAAGAATAAATCGAGATCTACAGAACTCCGATGGCCATATCGCAATGCCAATGCTGTACCTCCAACCAATGAAAATGCCTTAAGTTCGGGCAAATTCATTAATTCTTTTAGTAAGGAAAAAGTTCCGGGTTCAACTGTCTCAGTATATAGCATCTGAATTCATTAAGTGGCTTATCAATTATAGCACTGGCAAAGTAAATGGTATGAAGAGGTAAATATTTTGCATTTAACAGGGCTTCAGTCACTTTCTCATCTCCATAATACCTGCGGCACTGGCGTATATCCTCCACATCACCACGCTCAAAAACCCGGGCAATAACCCAGTTTGCTTTGGCATCATAATCAATCTGCTCAAAGTTAACATCCCAGAAAATGCGTTTTTCAAAGACAGGCTTTTTCTTTTCGTCCATACTGCGAAAATAATGAAAGTGTGCGATTTTTAGGTGGTTATATTCAAATTAAATTAATTTTCAACACTCCCTATATCCTCAGTATTCACTTCAATACATTCTCTGATTATCCATCTCAATATTGAATCACTTAAATATCGAATTGCTCTATAGCCGGGTTTCCGTA
>CAZBZA010000266.1:0-4903 GCA_964495865.1 uncultured Lentimicrobiaceae bacterium | reverse complement strand
ACTGATTTCATTCTTTGATTTTACTAATCCTTTACACACCTCACTGACGCACCATGCTTTTTAGGCAACGCAGGTTTGCCAACAAGTTCGCCTGTAGTAGCATCAATCACACGCAGTAAAGCATTAGCATCTCCTGCTTCGCTTGAGCTCCACCATTCGCCAACCGTTCCCAAACCCATACAACGCCCGCTCCAGTTGATATATCCATCAGGTAAAGCAGTGAATCCGCTGCTGTTGGTAGCTTTCACATTGCTGCTTGTGTTTTCGGGCCATATTGATGCAGCTTTTAATTTATGGGCACATTGTTCCTCCCCACCCAGATAAGCGGTTAGCTTTTTCCATTCGTCATTTGATGGGATATGCCAGCCCGAAGGAGCCAGACCGCGTGGATCATTTACGGCATACCAATTATACAATGCGCCGTGTTTAAGTCCGTTCTCAGTATGGAAATCGTAGAAACACATAACCGGCTTCTTCTCTTTTCCGGCCATTTCCCAGTCCTTCCGCTGAGTTACAACGGCAATAGAATCACCGTTGCGATAGGTAGTTACCAAAAGATTGGATGTTGTCCAAACCTGTATTCCTATTTTTATGCTTTCCTGTGCCATTGATGTGTAACCTGCGAACATCAGGGAGGCACAAATCAGACCAATAGTCAGGTTTTTAAAAGTTGCTGCTTTCATAAATCTGTTTTTACCGGTTATTTCTTTTTTTGTTTTTCCTCATACACTTCTTTCGAAATCAATTTTAGTTTGGCAAAATTTTCGAGGTTTGCCAGTGGACCAAGTTGACCAGAGGAAGTAAATTTTAGACCGGATTTCATTTCCTCTCTCTTATAATTTACTGCTACTGAAGTGGTTTTGGGGATTTCATTCCCTTGCTGATCAATAGCTGTAAAGTATATAAAAAGGCTTTTCTCAAAACTGCCATATTCGTTTTTAATATCCTGATTCACTGTAACATCAAATTCTAATGACAAATTGGATTTGTTTGCAGTTTTTACCGTAATCTGGTT
The DNA here is from genome assembly GCA_964495865.1 of uncultured Lentimicrobiaceae bacterium. Lineage (GTDB taxonomy): Bacteria > Bacteroidota > Bacteroidia > Bacteroidales > UBA4417 > UBA4417. The sequence continues at coordinate 3,888 of CAZBZA010000266.1, read as the reverse complement.
TACTGTATAAAGCATCCCGGGCAAAGCCTCGAAAGGCAAAGGTTTTGTTATTGGGTTAGCTGCAGCATTTTCTTTTATTTTCGCCGCCCATTCCTCTTTTAAAAGATCAAGTTCCTTTTCCAGTTTAAATGCATCTTCCATTGAGGTGTTTTTATGGATGGCTTCCTCTTTGGTGTTAACCTGAGTGGCATAGTCTTTGGCTATGGAAGGAAGATTGTTAAGGTACTCGTTACTTACTGATGTTATTCCGCCGCCGGAACCACCGCAACTTACAAGAAGCAAACTAATGAATGCAACCAATAAAAATGTTTTCAGATTTGTTTTCATGGTTTTGGATTTTGAAGGTTAGAGATTATTGTTAAAAGGTATTGGCATGTTATAGTTTTTTAATTCATACTTTTTGTTTTGCACAGTCACGCTCATATCAAAATATGGGATAACTTCCGGAAAGTTCTGGTTCATCAGTGAATACAGGAAGATGTTCTTGGTTTCACCAGCGGCAAGTTCTGATTTTATACTGTGCCCGTTAACCTGGTCGAAGGAAATAGTGGAGTAACCGTTTTTAGCTCCGCCGGCTCCTTTGTTACTTTCCCTGAATACAAAATCACCCAGCGAAACGGCAATAACGCCATTAGATTTATTGGTTACACTGAGTTGAACCACAGTATGAGGTTTTTCATCTATTACCTTTTCACCTTTCATAAACTTCCATTCAAGTCCCTGAAGCTCAACAAATGGCCTGAACATTTTAACAAGCATAGAATTGTAAACCGCCATTTCAGTGGCTTTGGGATTATTGTTGATTTCAGTAATTTTTTCAGCAAAACCTCCAAGGTACTTCTCCTGGTTTTTCTTCGAAAGGGCTGACGGTGTATTAGACCAACCTTCGGACGATTTATATTGCCTGTCGGGCATGGTAATGATCACTTTGTCATCCAAAACCGCAAAACGCAAGCGTCCTCGGTTAGCAATCGCTACCGATGTCCATTCAAACCAGTCACTTATAATTATTTTATTTACAGCATCAAATTCGGATAGCTTGTATCCCAAATCATTGGCAGCCTGTTCAATAATCTGAACAGCATTTTTAGTAGAAACCCCCGAAACGGTCTGGGTTGGTATTTCCTGTGCAAACAGGAAAAGTGGCGGTAACACGAATAATAAAAAAATGATTTTTCTCATACTGGAGTGTTTTATCGTTGCCTACTCTTTAAAGGATTTTCGGCTTCTACCTGTTTCATTTACAGGCAAAGTAACTGCCCAAACTGAGGCGGCGCAACTAAAGCATGTCGCAATTTATAAAACAGGACATGTTACATATGAGAAAATTATATCGAATACTGTGGTGGGGAATTTTCTTTAGCTCTATCAGAGAGGCAGCTTTCTGTTTTTTTATTGCAATACTCAGTTCGATTATTATTTGCCGCGAAGACGCAAACCAATAAGTCGCATATTATCACTATATTAGGACGCAAAGACCTGGATTTATATATTAATGATAACGAGATTATTGGGAATTATCAGCGAACTATTGTATTGTAATAGCTTAAGAAATAGTATCCGGTTCTGACGAATTTTCCGAAACGGATTCGTTAATAATAAGTTTATAGTTCTCGATGTAAATTGTTGGTGTTAATCCGGTAACTGATTTAAACGCAGTATAAAACCCTGATCGTGATCTGAATCCGACTTCTGCTGATATGCCATCCATGCTGTAGTTTTTATACTGTTCCGAAATCATCATTTTCCGGGCTTTTTCAATACGGTATTTGTTAATCAGAGTCTTTAAATTGCAGTTAAAATGGGAGTTCACTATAGCTGATAAATATGTTGTGTTTGTTTCCAGTTCATCGGCCAGCATTTTGAGCGATAAATCGGGATTGGTAAACACATTATCCATTTGCAACATCTTTTTCAGCTTACTGATTATAATATGCTCATCTTTAATATTTTCCGATTTGAATTTTCGTTCCGGATTTGTTTCACATTCTGTTAAACGGCTGGCAAGTGCATCAAGTTCAATGTTTTTCTTTACCAGGCTGTAATACGAATCTTTTAACCGTTTCATTTGGCGCCTCCGTAATACTGAAAACATAATACTCAGGATCAGAATTATGGATATTGCAGCAAACATAAAAGCCAATCGCTTATTCCTCTCCTTCTCTATCTTGTTGTTCGACACCAGTTCAATAATCCGGGCTTTATGGATGTAATAATCCGATTCGACACGCTGTTGAGCCAGTTTATCATTGTTGGATTTTGTAACGAAATCAAAATAAGCGTTATAAGATGTATCGAGATACAAATAAGCATTTTTATAGTCGAAAAGCAGAATGCTAACGCTCGAAAGTTTCCGATACAAATTGGCAGTATTTCGTTCGCTTCCTGATAATTTATTCGTTTTTATAGCTTCGTTCAGGTAATACCCGGCTGAATCGTACCTGGCAATTTTGAGGTAATAATCGGCTACTACTTCACACGATTCAGTCATCCATTGATATCCTTTAATCGCAGAGGCAATTTGCAACGATCTTTTTGCATAGGAAAATGCTTTCTCCAGGCTATCAAGTTTCAGATAAGTTGAGCTGATTCCTGACAGGCAATACAGGTAATCGCGCACAGGCATATGCTGCTTAAAACTTTCGGATAAAAGAAAATAGCTGAGCGCTTTTTCATAATAACCTCTGTTGCTGTATGCATAAGCGGTACTTGAAAAATTATTTCCAATGGCCTTTTTTGCCGCTGATTTCGCAGCCAGCGAGTTAGCCATATGAAAATATTCGAAATAGGAGGTGTCTTTCTCCAGGTAAGCTGCCATCCGGCCTAATTGAATAAGGCTATACGAAGCATTGGCAAAGTCATTCAAGCGCAATGAATGGTTATATAATTGCCGGCACATCTCCATCGACTTCTGATATTCGCCCATGTTTTCGTAGTTTTCGGACAGAAAATACTTAAAATGCATTTGTTCATTTGTATCTGACTGAATAACTGGAAGTTGTAATATTTCAATATAAATATCATTCGATTTCTTATACATGCTCAATTCGCGGTAGGCATATGCCAGTTCAGCCTTTAGTCGCAGGTATTCCTTTGGATTTTGCTTTTTATCAAGTAAAAGCAAAGCCGATTCGAAGGAAATAATGGCTGAATCGGATAATTCGAGGCTTAGTTGCACATGTCCGATTTCATATAAAAAAGTGATTTGCTGCCATTTGTTAAACTTCGATTCACTTTGTGAATAACTGGCAGTCAATTGGTTGTAATAAATTTGCAACGAATCATGGTTGTATGTTCTGCTTTTAGGATGAAGATTGATTTTTTCAGGATGAAGTCGCAGTACTTCAATACTTTGAAAGAATTCCGTTTTTCTCCGCATGAGTCTTTCCTGCCCCAAAGCGGAAGTATTACTCATCGTAAATAATAGTAAAATCAGGTACAAAATCTGATTTCCTGAAAAAATAGTTTTCAAAACCAGCTGGGTAAGATAGGTAATGTGAATTTCAAGTGTATTAACAGAATGTTGATAAAATTACAGTTTAAAATTTATCTACATATTAAAATCAGAAATATTATTTATGGGTATGAACTGCATATCATACGGTCGTCAAAATAATTTGCCGGGCGCAAAAAAAAAAGACAGCAAAAGTGCTGCCTTAAAAGTTTTTTTAAATGCCGTTTTCAGAAATGATAGGTATGCAAAAACAGTATTTTAGACTATAAATAGCTAAAGCTACTCCCCCCTAAAAATTCCCTCATAATTGATGTTGGCGGTATTTGTGTCGGTTGCAGAGGTTTCAGGTACCGGAAAAAGCTCAGCAGCCTTGTGGCTTCCGAATATTCTGGTTGATTGGGCTGTACTTCGAGCAGGATGGGTTCAGCAAATGG
>CAZBZA010000265.1:0-4903 GCA_964495865.1 uncultured Lentimicrobiaceae bacterium | reverse complement strand
CGTAAATACAGGGCTTTTGAGTAAAGGCAAATAAGATAAGGTTCATTTTTTGTAGCGGGGACAGGATTCGAACCTATGACCTTTGGGTTATGAGCCCAACGAGCTACCTCTGCTCCACCCCGCAATATATTTTTATAAACAATGAACGTTCTTAATTGGGAGTGCAAAAGTATATTTTGTTTCTTTGTAATCCTAATTTTTACGTAATTTTATTTTTTATGACTCATAAAGCCGGTTTTGTCAATATTATAGGGCATCCCAATGTTGGGAAGTCTACCTTGATGAATATGTTAATGGGAGAAAAACTCTCCATTATTACTCCAAAAGCCCAAACTACACGTCATCGTATTCTTGGTATCGTTAATGGCGAGAATTATCAGATTGTTTATTCTGATACTCCGGGCATCGTTCGTCCGCATTATAAATTGCACGAATCGATGATGAAATTCGTAAATACCGCTTTGCAGGATGCTGATGTCTTTATCTATATGACTGAGGCGAATGAAACCAGTTTCGATGAAGAAGTTATTGGAAAAATAAAAGCTTCTGGAAAACCGCTCATATTCCTTATTAATAAAGTGGATACCATAACACCGGCAGAAATGGAGGCTAAGATTAAGTTCTGGCAGGAAAAGTTTGCCGATGCAATGGTTATCCCGGTTTCGGCAAAACTTAACTTCAATACCGATAAAATTACAAAAGAAGTTCTGCGGCTGCTTCCTGAAAATGAACCCTACTTTCCAAAAGATGATGAACTCAGCGACAGGCCTCTGCGGTTTTTTATTTCGGAAATGATCCGCGAAAAAATATTTTTACTTTACCAGCAGGAAATACCTTATTCCGCTGAAGTAGTGGTAGATTCATATAAAGAGAAGCCCGAAATTGTAGTAATCAGTGCTACTATTTTTGTAGAACGCGATACACAAAAAGCAATAATTCTGGGACATAAAGGCGAATCCATCAAGAAGCTTGGAACGCTGGCCCGCAAGGATATTGAAGCATTTATCGAGAAGAAAGTGTACCTCGAATTGAGCCTGAAAGTAAGCAGCGACTGGCGCGAAGATGCTAACCAACTGAAACGCTTTGGTTACGAGTTTTAAACAATAGCTTACAGTGTTTTTGTACCTGAAAGGTTTCTGACAATGTAATTTGAAGGCCAGAAGCTAAATTGCAAGCGGGTAGGTATCTCCTTTCAATCCATATTAAAAGTTGGGTTAGCTCCGATTTATTAAATCTTTCATTGTTTTAAAGCTATTGATTAGATTTACTTTGTTTATTCCTCATTTTCTAATGCTGAATTTCGGTTCACGGAAAGCGAAGTTATTCAAAAGGTCAAAAAAAAACCCTGCTGAGGAAAGCAGGGTTTTTAAAATTAACAGATATATAAAGTATTTAGAACGGGCAACAATCCATTTCTCTTACTCTGCCACCGCGATATCCGGGATTAAAACCACCGGCGCCTCCGCCAAACAGGCTGAATTCGTCGAATTCGAATACCAGTGAGATTTCGTGCGATGCACGGCCAGCTGTACGCAGATCGGTAATCAGATAATCATAAGTGTACATTATTTTCATGCGTGAGTCTTTGCTCCAGGGAGCATTAACCCCAACAGAGAAAATAGCATCTTTAGCTTTGAAAAGGTCAAAAGTCTGATTCCGAAACCATACTCCGAAATAAATTGATGATTTGAGAATGTTCAAACCTACAGAGTAAGTCGAAAATTCAGCTTGCTTTTCATATTGGAAACCAGGGTTAAATTTAAAGTTTCCGCTTGTCCGGTAATTCCGGTAGGATGACGAACGCCCCTGTTCGATTTCCAGCACAAGGTCGCCGGTAATAACAAGCTTACGTGGCAACGGTGAGTCGAGTCCTAAAAATGATTCATTGGGCTGGAAAACATGATGCACTGCAACGCCTAAAGTTCCCTGAATGTTAGAATAACTTGAGCCTGTTTCGACAAAACGGTAAACACCTCCTACTGAAAAATCGGGATAGGATACACGGTTTGAAGCCGGGGATTCGAATGCGGATTCGTAGATGTTTCCATACCTTGCGTGAAGTTGATCGGTGAAAACAAGTTCGTCCCAGTTAACCGATTTCTGAGCATAGGAAACCATGAAACCCATCTGGGCAACCATGTTTTCATACAATGGAATCCGGGCAGCTGTACCAATACCAACATTGTTTGATTTGATCATACCGGTACCGGCTTTATCCGACGAAACCAGCAAACCTATTCCCCCTGATCCAGGAATAGCCCTCTCGGCGATATCCATCGAGAAATTATAGGTTTTAAAATCAACCGGCAAACCGGTCCACTGATCCCTGTAATTAAAACGGGTTCGTATCCCTGCATTGAGGCCTATATATCCCGGATTGTAATAAATCGGGTTGTTATAGAACTGTGAAAACAGTGGATCCTGGGCTTTCAGCTGGACAAATCCTGCTGCTAAAGCGATGATCAAGATTGCCCGAAAGAACCGGCTTTTAGTTATGTTGTTGTTTTTCATTGCTTTGTGCTTTATTTGATACTGGTTCCAAGATAAAATCCCTGGTCAGTCATGTATGGCAAATAAGTGCTTAAAAATACAAATTATTTTGTTTTAACAAATTATTATCGAATTAATGTTACTGTGCCTGCTTTTGTTTGTGGCATGTTCTCATTATTTCCGGTATTATGTCCGTCCCATATTGTGCCATCCTTGAATCGTGCAGAAATCTTCCACAAATATACATCTTGTTTCATCACTTCCCCATGTAATTTTCCATCCCATCCTTCAACTGGTGATCCTTTGGCATCAAGTTTACTTGTACTCCATAAAAGGTTGCCCCAGCGATCATAGATTTCGAGGTAGTATGTCATCAGATTGGAACCTTTTGGTCTGAATACCTGAACTTCAGGATCAATATTACCGGGTTCGAGTGCATTAGGTACGAACAACCCTTTGAACATCAGTTCATAGTTCATTGTGAGGGTATCGGCACAGTTCTGTCCATTCCAGGTTATAAGCCTGATTTCATAGTTTCCTTCTTTCTCATAGGTTGCAACCGGGTTTGGACCGCTTGATGTTTTGCCATTTCCAAAGTCCCACTCATAACCTGTTCCGTTTATTGTACCGTTATTCAGCATGATCTGACCTTGTTTGTTTTCATAATTGTCAACAATACTGAATGCTGCTACCGGGCTTGAATTTATAGCTACTTCTTTCTTCACTTCAGTTGCACATCCGTTGCGGTCAGTAATTTTCATATCTACTTCGTATATACCGGCCTGTGGGAATATAAAGCTGCAGTTGCGGGCTGTGGATGCTCCCAAAACTTCGTCTTCCTTGCTGAACAACCAGTTCCATTTTTCAATGGCTGAGTTGGTGGTGTCGGAGTTATCAGTAAATACTACAGGGTTGGCTTCGCAACTGCTGTTCCAGTTGAAGTCTGCTGTTGGTATCGCATACGATTTTACAGTGTTTACAATAGTGTCAGAACAACCCAGTGTATTGATTACAACCAGTTTTACTTCATATTCGCCTGATAATCCATAAGTAAATGAAGGATGTTTTACTGTTGTTGTATCTGTCGCTGCAGTTGGGTCACCAAAATTCCAGTTGTAACTCTTGATCGTAGTATTGTTATTCTGAGTCAGGTTATTGAATTCGGTTGTGTTTCCTAAACATACATCCTGCCATGCATAAGCTGCTTTAGCCGAAGGTTTTACATTTACCTGGCTGGTGGCAGTGTCTGTAACCATTCCTCCAACCATTTGGGTAGCCACCACCATTCTTACGGTATAATTACCTGCTGTGGCATAAGTATGTTCAACAAATGGCTGAGGAGTTGTATAGGTAACTGAAGTGTTGTCGCCAAAGAACCACTGCCAGCTGGCGATAGGTGCCTCACATGTACTTGCTTCGGTGAAGCGCATGTTGCGTTTCGGGCATACAATTGTATCAGCAATAGCTATTTCGGCAGAAATACAAGGAGTTCTGCGTATTGGATGAGTAATAGTATCGCTGCAACCTGCAATACTTTGGGTAATAAGTGTAACCTGGTAAATTCCCGGATACGGATAGTAATGATTAACATCAGGGCTCGATGGTGCCAGAGCTGTTTCGGTATGGCCATCGCCAAAATCCCATGTCCAACTTGCAATAGCAGCTCCTGCTGTCATATCCTTGAAGGTAACCAGACTGTCGCATGCTCCGCCTTTGTAACTGAAAGCTGCTCTTGGTAAAGCATCAACCGTAATAGTTTTATAGGTTGTGCTGATGCAGTTGTTGATATCGGTTGCTTGCAACGAAACAATAAATGTTCCGGGTTTACTGAAAATATGCTGCGGATTTGCAAGCTTCGATTCGTTATTAATGCCTGTGGATGGGTCACCGAAATTCCAGTTGTAGAAAGCTATGGTGCCACCTGTAGGTTGAACCAGTGTAGGAATAAACCAGGTAGGTTCGCCAAAACAGGTTTGAGTAAAATCAACAGTAACATCAAGTCCCGAAGGAATACAAACTTCCTGAATAAGTGTATCTGTGCATCCATTTGCATTTGTTACTACCAGTTTCACATTGAAACATGTATCTGTATTTCCAAAAACATATACTGGGTTTTGAAGTGTTGAATAGTTTCCTGGTGCAAATTCCCAATACCATCCAACAATAAGTGATTGTGAACTGGTGGATTCGTCCTTGAATAGTATCGATCCGTTATGGCAAGGTTCAGCAGTATAACTGTATTGAGCCACTGGAGCAGGGATAACATTTACCGGCATCACTTTTACCGAGGTGCAACCCGATTCGCTGGTAACGGTAAGTGTTACATTGAAGGTGCCGCCCTGAGTATAAATGTAGGTCGGGTTTTGCAAGGAAGAAGTGTCGCCAGTTGATGTACTTACACCAAAATCCCACG
>CAZBZA010000264.1:1314-4908 GCA_964495865.1 uncultured Lentimicrobiaceae bacterium | reverse complement strand
TGAATCGTAAATTTAAAAACCCGCCAAATTAAAAAGGCGGGTTTTCACAAACCACAAATTTAACCACCAACAAACCACTATTTGAAATTACATCTGCAGTTTCCTTTAAATAAAAATGTAAGTGACTTTATTCATTTAGAATTACGTAAAAAAGCCAGTTGCAATCTGATTACTTAAGAATTTTCACATCATTTTTTATCCTGTTTTGCTTATTGCACGAATTTCTAATCCTGATCTTCAATCAGTTTTACAACACCTTATTCTTTTCAATAATGCTTATAAGCCAAACCGGTATTGTAGTCCAAGTGTAAGTTGCTGGCGGGAGCTTAAAAATCCATATTCAGCCCTTAACATGAAGTGTCGGTTTAATTGAAACTGTGAACCAACTACGAAGTTCCACATATCCTTCGGTTTCTTGGTAAGCGAATATTGCACAGTGGAAGTGGATGCTGTACTCAAGGCTCCATCAAGTGCTGTCATGATATTACCAGTCGCATCGATTACGTTGTTGGCAGTTTCGTATTTTGCCTGATTTACAGGATTGTTTTGTTCCTGCTGAGTCAAACCTTCCCACCAGGCATTCACATTATTTTCGGCCTCGTCTACTTTAGCAATACCTTCATCCACTTTGCCCTGCAATTCATCAACCGGCAATACTTCAGCTAAATTCAACGATCCGTTTGTCTCGGAGGACATACTCACTCTGAAACCGCCTGCCCAAATGGAGATATTCCTGTTTGGATTTTTAAATTTGAAAGATTTCCCAAGCCGGGGGCCAAACACAAAAGAAAAAACAGGCTTTTCGATAGCGCTGATACTGGTCCATGCCATATTCATATCCAACGCTAAAAAACAACCCGCAACACCCACCGTTGGCGTCATACCAAATCCTGCTGTAACGGCATCAAAATCGGCTTTTGACGAAAAAGCAGCTATTTCGTTCCAATTATTAGCCGTATCAGGTAACCACAAGCCGGCATCAATGGCTGTTGATGTTTTTGCCTTTGCAAAAATCCCATACACATTCAGAAACGGGAATATCCAGAAATCAGGTCTGAGACTTATTGATTGTGCGGTTGAGACTGCACTTTTAAATCGAACTATTTCTTCGAGGTTATACATCGGTCCGTTATTGAAACCCACTGACAGGTTGTCAATTATTAAATCCGATTCCTGGCCAAAATAGTTTAAGCTCAGGCCTGCCGAATAAGGGAGAGTAAAGCCCTTTTGAGTAACTTTCTGGCCCCATATCGGGAGGAGGTACGGATACTCTGCATTTTTCAGACTATCGGCATGTTCCTGATTTTTTTTTCCGGCTGCTTTGTCGGAGTATACCTGGCTCAAGGCATGATTAACTATCAGGATTGAGATGAGGACAAAAAGTGAAAGCTTTCTCATATGATTCTGTGTTTCTTTTAGTTTATGTTTAGTTTATAATTATCAGATATTCCTGTTTTCAGTTTGCCTGGACCGATTTTTTTTTGAAGAATCCCGAACTATTTTCTTCCTCTTCGGGTACTGCGGGTTGTTGATTTTTTTGTTGTTGAGGCTTTGGTCGCTGGCGTTACTCCTTTTGCAGGAGTAGCTGCTGCCCTGTTGGCGTTATAACCACCATTAGCCATATTATGGTTCACTGTATTTGACGTACGCCTTGAAACATTGTAGTTGTTGAAATTATTTGTATTATGAATCACAACAGTATTATGACCTCCGTAGCGGCCACCATGATATGCAGCATGTGGATAATGATAATAATAATGGTGATGACGATACGCACTCACAGCAACACAGGTAAAAGCCACAAAATAGGGAGGATAAAACCCGTAATGATAAGGCGGATGGTAAGGCACATACACCGGCGAATACACATATTGTATTATTGGTGTTGACTCAACAACCACAACAGTAGTTGTTGCCGGAGCAGTTGTGGATGTGGTGGGTTTTTTTGTTGCATCGGTAACAGCACCAGCCGAGTTAGTAGTAGTGGCAGTTGTTGCAGTTGCCGGCTGTGTACCTGTGTAGGCAGGGTTAGGTGTACCCTCGGCAGAAGCTGGTTTGGGTTCTACAACATAATTTTTACCATACAAATCTTCATCGCCGACAATCTGGAGTGTTACTTTCTTGTTCTTATCCCTGTCAACCAGGATGACGGCTACATCCTGTGTTTCCTTCTCCGTTACATCTACCTGGAGTATAAATGTAAAGGACTCATCCTTTTGTTTGGTTTCTACTTTGATGAAATCAACTTTTGTATCCAGGTTTAAATCCAGGTTATTGATTCCCGTTTTTTCTTCATTTAATGATTTTTCAAATTCCTCAATGGTCTTGGAATTCTGAAACAGATCCAAAACTGCATAAAGATCAAGGTTATCTCCTGGCAAGCCTAATAATGTAGTGTCATTCTCTGTTTGAGAAAATACAGGAACGCAAAACAAACATAAGGCCAGCACTGTTAGTGATACAAGGCTCTTGTTCATAATTGTTAATTGTTTTAAGGTAGTTTTTGAAATTTACACATCGTCATTATTACTAACCGACCGAATAGTCGCTTTTACAAAAAGGGTAAAAGATCCTTACTGAAAAAGTTTCAGGTTAATCAATAAGGCTCTTCATTCTTACCTTATTACATGTACATGAGTTCAATTCTATCTTTTGAAATCAAGGCATATGATACCTGTAAGACCAAACTGCCAGAGCGTTGCATAATCAGGAACTGCGTAAGCAACACCGTTGTATCCAATCCAAACATCGCTGCCGAATGTTGAAATTATAGATTGCATATACGCCTCAAGTTTTATCGCAGCAACTGAAGCTGTTTTTATCTTCACACCCAAACGGGCATCCCAGGCAAATTTTGTGGCAGTATTGTCATTAACGCCAATAATTCCCACACCTAATCCAAGTCCTCCGTAAGGCTGCGCCTTTGCATCCATATCGCCAAAATAAGAATTTCCACCAACGAGAATGTAATTTACAGATCCCTTATTATCTTTATCTGAATTTATTGGATCACCATTCTGCCAATAAAGGGGGAATTGAGTATCCATTCTATGGTATTTCAATGTAATGGATTTATTAAAATCGGCGAAATATTCAATACCGCCACCATATCGGAATGCCGCCTGAACTTCAGTATAAGCAGCATCGAAATTTACTTTGGAACCAAAGGTGTAGCCGGCATCAAGATTTAAACTAATGGTTCCGGGTTGCGCTTGTATAGTGATTGTACAAATGATAATGCTGGCGAGTAATAAGAACTTTCTCATGATTTATTAGTTTTAGAAGTTATTTATTAATTTATTAAAATTTCTCGATTAGGGTTTATCCCTTTCCATCCCTGACTCAATTTATCAGCTCATGGCCTTAGAATAAATCAACAACCAAAGCTTTTATTAGAACGAAAAGCAATTATTTTTCCAGGATTCCTTTTTTCTGCAATTCGGTTTTAATGGCATAAATAATTTCATCCATTGATTTATCAAAACTGCCAGGATTAAGGGATGAAGTTGTTCCTGACCACATTAGTTTATCGTCCTTAACTGAATACATGTTGGTTTCGACCAAAAAGGTTTTATCCTCGGTATAATATCCAGG
>CAZBZA010000264.1:0-1214 GCA_964495865.1 uncultured Lentimicrobiaceae bacterium | reverse complement strand
GTCGCTGAAAGTGACGTTAAATGCCACTTTTTCTTTGGGATCATCAACAGAAGTGCTCACATCCAATGCCATAAGTTTTTGATCTGTTTTGCTTAAGGAAATTGAGAGTACATCACCAGCCTCGTTATAATCAGGGAAACTGAGTTTAAACTTTTTATTGGGCTCCAGAATCTGTATCCCTACTTTTCCATCGTTATAAAGTTTCTGTAATTTTTCAGGATCCGGTGGAAGATAAGTCTGAACTTTTTCAATTGCTTTTTTTGCATAATCCGACATATCCGCTTTTTTATTCTCAGCTACTTTGCCGCGTAACCCACCCGGGGCTTTCGCTGCAGTTGATCCTCCTGTTTCTACTTTGGTAAGTTTACCGTCCAAAGCATAATAGCATTGCTTCTGCTTCACCGATTTCTGCTCCCCTTTAACAAAAACTGTCGTAGTTTCAATCCATTCGTATTTCTGCATGGCCGCCTTACTGTCGGTAAGGTTCTTTTTGATCATTGTTACGTTTTCCTGCATATCGGCCTGGGCTGAGACCCTGGTGATTCCGGCTAGTAGTACCAGAATAAGAAGTAGATTCAACTTTTTCATAATCTTTGTTTTAAGTGGTTAAATTTTTTTATTTTGATTCGAATGAGTTGATAATGTTTGCATTATCGAAATCTAAAATGCCATTACGTGGGCAGGTATCAGCTTTTTTCCGGTTTCGCACCTAAACCAATAGGCAACTTTAAGTAGAAATTAAGTGACGAATTTTTCATTGTGACATCCGGCGTTTTGCTCACGTTCACAAAACCATAATAGTAACTTATACCAACGGCCATGCTTTTGAGTATTCGTTTGGTTTTATACCCTACACCTCCCGTAATACCGAAATCCAGCCGGGTATATTCATCTTTCACATCCCGCTTGTAGGCCAAATCGTTTCCATCTAATTCAGTTTCAAAAATGTCATACGCCTTAGTCCGCAGGCCAGCCTGTGGTCCGGCTTCGATATACCAGCGGTTGTTAAAGCGCTGCTGAAACATGATTGGAACATAAAAGCAACTTAACTTTTTTGTGAGAGTGCCACCCTGATATACCGAATCGAACTCTGCATCCCCGATGGAATAAACAGGCATCCCGGTGGCTCCGACGTTGGATTTTACCAGTACCCCTGTACTTAAAAAGGAATTATTTTTCATATTAATATGAAAATAAAAGCCCAGATTAAAGTA
>CAZBZA010000263.1:3482-4932 GCA_964495865.1 uncultured Lentimicrobiaceae bacterium | reverse complement strand
TGAATTGGAGCGATTAACAATAAAAATATCCGGCAAATGGATAAATTAGAACTAACTACCGACATGCAAAACCTTTACCGTGGTATTGCCGAACTAATAAAACAGGCTAAAACCAGGGTTGCTATAACTATAAACGCAGAGTTGGCAATGCTCAACTGGCAGATTGGCAGAAGAAGTTGTACATTTACAAATGGCTGCCGAACCGGAAGAGCCTGCTTACCATGTTAAAAAATCAATTAAATCAGAATTTTGATATGAGTAAAAAACTACAGATTCGTAACAGCACCGCCGAATTCCTTGTTTTTACAAAGCAAGCCGGCGAAAATACCATTGATGTGCGAATCGAAGACGAAACCGTTTGGCTCACCCAAAAGCTGATTGCTGTACTTTTCGAAGTGGACGTTCGTACCATAAGTGAGCATCTGCAAAACATATTCAACACCCATGAACTGGAAGCAAATTCAGTTGTCCGGAAATTCCGGATAACTGCTGCGGATGGGAAAAATTACAATACGCAATTTTATAATCTCGAAGCCATCATTTCCGTTGGGTATCGTGTAAACTCCGAAAGAGCCACCCAGTTCCGGCAATGGGCCACCCATATACTGCGCGATTTTGCCATTCGGGGTTATGTGCTTGATAAAGAGCGATTAAAAAACGGGGCATTTTTCAGTAAAAAATATTTCGACGATTTGCTTGCTGAAATTCGTGAGATACGTGCAAGTGAACGTGTCTTTTATCAGAAAATCACTGATATTTATGCTACCGCAATGGACTATAATAAAGATACGGCTATAACTAAAAAATTCTTTTCAACAGTACAAAACCAATTGCATTATGCCATTCATGGACAAACTGCAGCCGAATTGATAGTAAACCGCGCCAATGCCGAAAAAGAACATATGGGCCTGAATACCTGGAAAAACGCACCCCAGGGAAAAATCATCAAAACCGATGTGTCGGCAGCTAAGAATTATCTGGACGAACAGGAACTAAAATCGCTAAACAGGTTTGTTACTATGTATCTCGACTATGCCGAAGACCAGGCCGAAAGAGGATATCCAATGACTATGAATGATTGGGTGCTGAAGCTAAACGTGTTTCTACAGTTTAACCAACGCGAAATACTTGACAATCCGGGCCTTGTAACTGCCGAAATAGCCAAAGCATTTGCCGAAAATGAATTTGAAAAATACCGCGTAATTCAGGATCGGCTGTACGAAAGTGATTTCGACAAAGAGATGAAAAAGCTGACGAATAAAGAATAATTGTAAATATTTAGCAGACGCTATCTGCAAAATTAAATTGGAGCAATGAAAGATAAAATATCCGTTCAGCTTACCGGGAATTTTGGTTCTGGTTGGTTCGAAAAGCAGCTGATGCATTTTCTCCGCGTTGCGGAGAGTTTTTCGGAGGAACAAATTGTCTACGCACTGCGGAGACAATTGAG
>CAZBZA010000263.1:0-3382 GCA_964495865.1 uncultured Lentimicrobiaceae bacterium | reverse complement strand
GAAAAGCAGCTTCTGGGCCGTAAAAGCCTGAAAGAAGTTGTTCTGCATGACCGGCTGAAAAACGCTTTACAAAAGTTAAACAAACATTTACCCCTATCCTGTATTGATTACGCCATAAGCGAAATAACCAAAAGCCGGGCTACTATGGCGCCGGTATTGGCGAATAAGGAATTATACGAACTGATTAAAAAAGGTGTTGAGGTTACTTTTAAAAACAAACATGGACACGAAGAAAACGATTATGTCAAAATTATCGACTTCAGTCCCGAAAACGAAAACGATTTCTTACTGGTATCCCAATTAAGTATCGAATATCAGCAAACCCAAAACATTACACGTCGTCCTGATCTACTCTTGTATGTAAACGGTTTGCCGCTGGTTATGATTGAACTCAAAAATGCTACCGAAAAGGTAAAAACCGGGTACGATAAAAACCTGAAAGATTATCAGCGCGACATCCCTCAGTTGTTTTGGTACAACCTGTTTGTATGCATTTCCAATGGCATCCAAACCAGGGTTGGCAGTTTTAACGCAGGCTGGGATCATTTTTTCTCCTGGTTAAAATTGGAAGACGCTGCGATAAATGACGATCAGCCAACAAAGGATGAGATAGAAAAAGAAAGCGAACGTACCGGCGAACACCTGAGCCTTAAAATCTTTGGTGAAGGCCTTTGCCACAAAGACAGGCTGATCGATTACTTCGAGAATTTTGTGCTTTACCACAAAAACAAAGTTAAGATCATCGCCAAAAACCACCAGTACCTGGGAGTAAACAACGCCGTGCTCGCGCTGCAAAACAAGGACAATAACAAAGGCCGCTTAGGCGTATTCTGGCACACACAGGGATCAGGAAAATCGTATTCAATGATATTCTTTTCCAGAAAGGTACAACGGAAATTAACCGGCAATTGGTCGTTTCTGATCATTACCGACCGCAAGGATCTGGATAGCCAGATTTACAGGAATTTTCTCGAAACCGAAACCATTGTTGAAACCAAGGATCAGAAAGAGAACTATTTCCGCCCGGCAAACAAGGAAGCCATTAAGGAATACCTGGCATCGAACAGATCATTCGTATTCACGCTCATTCATAAATTTGGCATCGAAAGTGGCAAAACCTTTCCACAGCTTACCGATCGCAACGACTGGATTGCCATAGTTGATGAGGCCCACCGCACACAATATAAATCGCTGGCCGAGAACATGCGGATCGGATTGCCCAATGCGCAATACATAGCATTCACCGGTACGCCGTTATTCCGCGACGAACTTACCAAAGATTGGTTCGGACCTAACCTTTCGGAATACAATTTCCTGCAGAGTATTGAGGATGGAGCAACCGTTCCGCTTTATTACAAAAAAAGCGTTCCAAGAGTTGAGCAGGTAAATCCGGATCTGGTCGGAAATGCTGCTGCCATTTTAGAACAGGAAAATCTTACCGAAGAGCAGAAGCTTAAACTTGATAAAGAATATTCCACGCTGCTGCATGTAGTAAGGAGAGACGACCGGCTCGAAGAAATTGCGCAACATATTGTTAAGCATTTCCCTTACCGTCTCGATGTTTTAGACGATGAAGGTAACCGCAGGCCCATGAAAGCAATGGTTATCAGCATCGATAAATTCACTGCTGTCAGGATGTACGACAAAGTTCAGTATCATCTGAAAAAGGAAATTAAGGAATTGAGGAAAAAGATAGTCGTCGAAAAGAATCCGGAACTAAAAGCCAGGTATGAGAAAGCCATTGCTTTTATGACTGAAACAAAGATGGCAGTAGTAATAAGCCAGGAAGGCAGTGATAAGGAGGAAGAAAAAGCATTTAGTGAAGCCGGTTTAAATATCAGGCCTCATCGGGAACTGATGGATTACAATCCGGATGATGATGGGCGCAATATTGAAGACTATTTCAAAGACCCGAACAACACCTATCGGATTGTATTCGTCACCGCTATGTGGATGACTGGTTTTGACGCGCCTGCAGTTTCAACCTTATACCTGGATAAACCATTACAGAATCACACACTCATGCAGGCAATAGCAAGAGCCAACCGCGTGATTGAAGGCAAGAAAAATGGTCTGGTAATTGATTATTTTGGTGTTTTCCGCAATCTCAAAAAAGCCCTGGCTATTTATGCCGAAGGGTCCAAAGGCAAGAATAAAACCGATGAAGGTGAAAAAGAGTATCCCGCAAAGGAATTTGAGGAATTACTGGCTTTATTGGAGCAGGCCATTACCGAGGCAAAAGTCTATTGCAAAGAGTTGGGCGCTGATATGGATAAAATACTGAACCTCGGGGAAAAAGGCTTTAAAAATATCGAATTGTTTCAGGATTATGCTAATATCATCCTGGCTAAGGATGAATACAAGAAACAGTTAGGTTTGTACGTCAATACCATTGTATCCTTGTATGATTCTGCAACACCCGAAGTGTACGACCTTCCGGTGATCAAAAAAAACAGGGACGTTCTTAAGTATCTCAAAGATGTTGTGGACAGGAATGTGGATCAGGATGAAGCCGTGGAAAGGGCTAAAAAGAAAATTGACGAATTACTTGATACAAGCGTTCTTGGAAAAGGTGATCTGGCGGCAAGTTCAAAGAACGATTATACCATTGATGAATCAAAACAAATTGATTTAAGCAAACTGGATTTTGAGAAATTGCGGGCCGACTTTTCACAAAAGGAGCATAAAAACATTGCATTTGCCGATCTTCGTGAGTTGCTCGAAATCAAGTTGAATCAAATGCTGGCTCAGAACAAAACAAGGGGTTCATTCTTAGTTAACTTCCAAAAGGTAATTGACGATTATAATTCCGGCAGCTTATCCATCGAGGAAGCCTACGATGAATTAAATAAGCAAGCCCAGGCGTTAAGTGAAGAGCAGCAGCGGGCTGCTAAAAACGAAATGACTGAAGCCGAACAGGAATTGTTCGATCTGTTAAAGAAGGAAAAACTCACCAAAGAAGAAGAGAGAAGTGTAAAACTGGCTGCACACACATTATTGGCAAAACTATTCGATGCAAAAAATAAAATCCTGATACAGGAATGGTGGAAAGAAAAAGCCACCCAGGAAAAAGTAAAACGCGAAATACAACTCGTCCTTGCCGACTTATTACCCCACAACAGCTACGACAGGGTAACTTTTTCGCAGAAAGTTGATGTTACCTTTCAGCATTTTTATGAACTGGCACAGTTGGGAAGGGGCGTTGCGGCTTAAAGATGTTTGATGAACAAAAACCGGTGAAAGTGAAAAAATCGTTCGATCCGGAGTTACAAAGGTTGATCGATGGGATATTGATCAGAGATAAATTTACATGTATCGGTTATTCAAATAACAAAATATTATCCGTGCTGCTTTGTCCAAACTAAAAAACAATAACCTTTAC
>CAZBZA010000262.1:0-4937 GCA_964495865.1 uncultured Lentimicrobiaceae bacterium | reverse complement strand
GCAGCCATCATAAAATTATGAAGCATAACAGGCGTTTTATCAGGTTTCAAACCTTTTAATGCCGCATCTATTCGTTCGTATCCGTTCATAAAGTATTATTCAGATCATTTTTAGCTGTTAATATTTACCATACTCATCAACCAGTTCCGCAATACGCTTCACACGGCTTTCAAGTCCATCGGGAGGCACCTGGTCGGCAACACCCAGCACATAGCGGGGCTCTTTCACCATAATTGAAAGCACATGCTTAACGTGTCTTTCAAATTCAGTATCGCTTATGCAATTGGTAAAATAAACCCCTGGAATTCCGCCCCAGATGATACTTTTGGAATCTCCGGCCATTCCGGCGATATCTTCGAATTTTACATCACCTACCGGGTAAGGAGTCAACGCCTCAAGTACCGAAAATCCGACTGATGCTTCCTGTTGGAGCAGTCCGCTTAAAGTTCCGTCGATGTGGATAAATGAGTACTTGCCAGCATCCCTGATTTTACCCGTCCATTCTTTCTGATAGTCATACATATACAATTCAAAAAGCTCAGGGCCAACCATTTCCGACGACAGGTTTTCGGGGATCATCAATACTTCGGCAGGGCTATCGACCGCAATCCGGGCTGCCTGGTCGAATGCTTTTTTCATGGTGTTTATCAGATCCATGAATTCGTCGGGCGTAGTTAAAGCAGCCATTGTAACTGACATCACACCGGCTTCGAGTGCCAGAAGGTGCATAAACGGACTTTTAGGAAGGTAACACAATACAACACCCTGGTCGCCAACCTGTTTCTTACGCTGAATGGCATATTCATAATCCGGTTCAAAACGCATATTTTCATAGATGAACTTCATGACGGGGATGTCCTCCTCCGATTTCATAAAATGTTCAACAGGTCCTTCCGAAAAAGAGGTCGGGATGTATTCCCAGCATTCGCGAACTGAACCGATAGGTGTTACTATTTCTTTAAAACGTCTGTGTCCTTCTTTCCATTCTTTTACTTCACACTTCTCATAAATTTGCCTGTATGGGAAATAGCCCTGAAGATAGAAGCCTACACCTAATTCGCGGTGCCATTGTATGTATTCGTTTGAGGTAATAAAATCTTTGGGTTTCAGTCCCCGTATTATCAATGAATTTGCCCAATAGTCAAGATCCCCAAACCAGGGTACCTGGTCGGGTTGTTCTCCTTTGAGAATTGCAAATATCCTTTCCCTGTGTGTCAAAATATTTATGTTTTCAGTTTAGCAGGTCTGTGGTTAACGTTGCATTTTACGATTAATCAAAATCAGCAAAGCACTTCTTTTTCAATCTGTTCGAGGGTCTTTCCTTTAGTTTCAATAATATATTTCTTTAAA
This sequence comes from uncultured Lentimicrobiaceae bacterium, assembly GCA_964495865.1. Taxonomy (GTDB): domain Bacteria; phylum Bacteroidota; class Bacteroidia; order Bacteroidales; family UBA4417; genus UBA4417. Next base: position 3,587 of record CAZBZA010000262.1, on the reverse strand, counting down.
TAAAGGAACCCGATAAATGTGACAATGGCTAAAAAAATAAAAGCATAGCTCATCCCCTGTTGTTGAGCAGCCTGGGTTATTCCAAATAATCCGATAACAACAGGAAAAAAGAAATTGAGTGCAGCGCTTACCACCCAGTTTGCAAATGATCCGATGGAAGCACCTCTCGCCCTGATAACATTTGGGAACATTTCGGATAACAATACCCAAATTACAACGCCCTGCGAAGATGCAAAAAAAGCAATATATGCTACCAGTAAAGCTACAAGCCAGTAACCACTTATGTTTCCTGTGAGTAATCCATAACCAAAAAGGCCAAGCACAGCAACCATTCCAAGTTGCCCGAACAACAGTAATTTCTTTCGCCCTACTTTATCAATAACTAACATGGCCAGGATGGTGAAAATCAGGTTAGTAGCGCCCAGGATTACACTCTGAGCCATTGAGTTGTCGGCAGAGAAGCCTGCAATACTGAATATCTGCGAAGAATAATAAAACACGACTCCGATGCCGGTGAGCTGGCTGAACATACCAACAAATATTCCGATGAAAATTATTCGCCGGTATGGCTTTTTGAATACATTGATGCGTTTCCCTAAATTTTCCAATTTAATGGATTCCTGTATTTCGAGTATCGTTTGTTCCGTATCTATTTCGTGCGACGATAATTCTTCAATATTTTTCTTTGCCTCCTCTATTCTCCCTTTCTTTACCAGCCAACGCGGACTCTTTCGTATTACCAGCAGCATCAGGAAAAAAGCAACGGCCGGCAATGCCCCGCTAATAAGCATCCAGCGCCAATTATGATCACCAATATTGAGCAGCAAATAATTTGATATTAACGACAAAAGAATTCCGATGACAATAGCCAACTGAAATGTAGCGGTGAGAATACCCCTGTGTTTGGGAGGGGAAATTTCGGAAATATAAACCGGGCAAAGTACTGATGCGCCTCCAATTGCAAGTCCTCCGATAAATCGAAAAATGATGAAAGTACTGATATGGTTTGCCAGGCCGCATCCGACTGAAGATGCGAAAAACATGATAGAAAGCAGCTGCAACAAACGCTTGGCGCCATATGTATCGCCCGGTTTTCCTATAAAAAACGTTCCTATAATACATCCTATTAACGCTGAGCTTACTGTCCAGCCCTGAAGTGCGGCACTCAGGTGAAAGTGCTTTACCAGGTCGAGCATTGCCCCGTTAATGATTACCGTATCGTAACCAAACAATAAACCACCTAAAGCCGCTGCTATAGTACATTGCAGTAAAATTCTATTCATTATGTTTCAGTTTTAGTTCAATTCGTTTCACCATCTCCATCATCGCTCTTCCGTTATGATACGGGCATTTCCACGGATCGATTTTCCAGTCGTTGCGGTAATATGGTGAAGGATCATTTTCTGGTTCGGTAAGAAAAGGTTTTCCTAGCCGGTTTACTTTAGTGAACCACTCCCCTTTTTGGTGATCAATTACATGATTATCAATAAAATCCCATGAGAGCTTAACTGAATTCCAGTATTTCCTGTCACCGGTCATTTCGAAAGCATTCATAAAACCAACCAGGGTTTCGGCCTGCAACCACCAGTGTTTGTTTGTGCGGATATGGCTGCCGAAACGGGTTGATTCGAGAAACAATCCGCCATCCTTATCCAATCCTACCCTTTCGACGGCACCGGCCATTTTTATACACAAAGGCTTCATCTTATTTATGATGGCCTCATCACCCAGTATTTCAGCCGCTTCCATCAACAACCACGACGCTTCTATATCGTGGCCAAATGAGCATATTCCTTTTGAGGCTTCGGCCTCATTGAATTGCTCGTCGAAAAATATTCCCAGGTGTCCGTCATCACGGATAATTTTATCGATAAACAGGTTAAGCAGTTCGGTTAACCGGAGTTTTACTGTATCATCTTTCCACACTTTGTACAGAGCCGCATAAGCCTCCATAATGTGGAGATGTGTATTCATTGATTTAGGCTCGTTATTATCAGCCATGCGGTTCTCCCCATACAATTTCCAATTACGGGTAAACGCCTCAAGGTAACCCGGATTTCCAATATCTTTTGTATGTTTTTCAAGTAAAAGGAAGAAGTTTTGGATCAGCTTCAGGACAGCATCATCAGGTCTGAATTCATAGTATTTGCACAAAGCGTAAATTACAAAAGCCTGGGCATAGGTATGTTTAATATCAGAAGCAACGGAATTATCAGGGCTGAGCTCCATAAAATAGCCACCGAACTCCTTGTCAGCAAAATGCTTCTCCAGGAATTTGAATGACCTGTCGGCCATCATGATATATTCAGGATTTTTATACTGAATGGCAGCTTCCGAAAAGGTCCATAGTATTCGGGCATTCAGCACGCACGATTTGTTGGCCGTTGGAACAGGATTACCATCAAGATCGACAGCGCCATAAAATCCATCTCCTTCTTTTTCAACACCGTATCTTATCCAGTAAGGAAGGATATCATTCAGCAGTTCCGATTCGAATGCTTCTTTATACCTTACAAATTCAGCGGCAATGCTTTCCATAACTAATAGTTTTTCGAAAGATTATACCGCAAATATAATTTTTTTACAAACACGAAGCTGATGCTGTTTAACGCAGATAGATAGTTTCAGGTAAGATCAGAAATTGATACTTGAAACAGAAGCAACTGAGACAAGTTACTTACTAAAGTGAAATAGTTTGATTAATCATTTTGATATGTTCAGGAGTAGTTCCGCAGCAACCTCCTACAGCGGAAGGTGAAAGCCTGAGCAATTCCTTTAAATTGGAAGCGAACAGTTCAGGCGATTCCGAATAACAGAGCTGACCATCGTGAAGATGAGGTTCTCCGGCATTGGCTTTCAGCATTAAGTTTGCTGTAGCTGATACACTTCTGAATTCTTTAGCCAGTTCAGCCATTTTTAAAATTCCGTTTCCACAGTTCGATCCGATGAGCAAGGCGCCGGCTGTTTGCATGGCTTCAACAAATTCCTTCACACCCACACCCATCATAGTTTTATGGCCATCGGGGGTATTACCGAATGTCATGGAAGCAAAAAACGGGAGGTCTGAATTTTCTTTAACAGCCTGGATGGCACAGTGTATTTCACCCAGATCGGTAAACGTTTCGAGCATAAAACCATCGACTCCGGCATCGGCCATGGCTTTTACCTGCACGGCAAAGGAAGCCGTCATTTCGTCCGCCGGTATATCGCCGAAAGGCTCAAGCATCAACCCACTGGGACCGATGGAACCAACTACAAATTTCCCTTCAGGCTTTACAGAAATTGCATTTTTTGCACCTTCAAAATTAAGTTCATAGGCACGGCTTTCGAGTTTATAGGCTTTCAGTTTCAGTAATGATCCTCCGAAAGTGTTTGTAAGTACAGCATCTGATCCAGCTGTGAAATACGATGCAGCAATATCCTTAATTACCTCAGGATGTGATACATTCCATAGTTCAGGGCATTCGCCGGCTGATAATCCGCGGGCTATCAGTTGTGAGCCTGTGGCTCCATCGAGGATCAGAATTTTTCTGCTTTCTATTCTTTCGGTGAGAGTCATAGTGATTGTGTGTTTAGTTTTTAGTGCT
>CAZBZA010000261.1:0-4940 GCA_964495865.1 uncultured Lentimicrobiaceae bacterium | reverse complement strand
CGGCTCCCGGAGGACCAAAAAGTGCGATGTTGAGCATAACGGAGTTTTAAAACTGATTAAAATTAGACAATTTTATCTGATTCAGGTTTTAATCGTGATGAAATATCAGAAAATTAAATGTTGATTTTACAATGAACTAGAAATCCGAAAGTTTTCAATAATGTAATTCCAGGTCTATTCAGCTCGCTTCGGGGTTGAGCTTTTTGTTGGCTAATAACCTCTGGTTGCAACGGATGTTATTAAAAATTAGTCTCCTTGGGAGTTTTTCAGCAGCCCTGATTATTGAACAGTTTATCTTATAATTGAGGACTTATTGCATTTTCTCTGCAAACTTTTTTATGTGAATGCCCTACGGGCAATATTACCTTTCTTGCTTTTCTTTACTGATGTTAAAGTCCTACGGACTATAATAGATAAGAAGACGGGAGTATTTGCTTAATCCACGATTCAAACAAAGTTCTGGGTTATTCAATACGAATACTTGTAATCTCCCTTGGTTTGAGATTTATTGTAATCTTAGAACTATCAACTTCCAGTGATTTGGTTTTTGCTTCCTGCGTGCTGCAATGCCATGCTGCGAAAACCTTTTTTGAAGGAAATGCGAGTTGAGTGCTCACTTCGGCATCATTCAGATTTAAAAGCCTTACAATAGTTCCTTTTTTATCTTCAGAAGCTTTAACATACAATACTTTAACTCCTTCGGTATTCATGTTAATAAACTGTCCGGATGTTTCTTCTGTGCAGTTTACTGCCTGGTAAACAATGGGGGAATTAATTATTTTCTGAGCTTCCAGCGCAATATTTGCAGCATTGTATTCGCCTTGAGTATTGAACGCATATATTAACTGTATCAATCCAGGCTGGCTTCCCCTGAAATTGGTTTCCCAATAATTGTTGGCAGCCCAGGCTAGTAATAATGGATTTTTATCTCGTTTGATTGACGATTGATTTCGACCGAAATTAAAACCGCCGAACATAACCAGTGGTGCATCAGGACAATACAGTGTTGCGCCTTTTCCATTGTTATGTATACTGGCAAATGATGATACGGTAACCCAATCGCGACAGGTTCCTGGTATTTGTTCAGTATCAAGTTCAACAGGCAAATCGCCTGTATCGAAATAACCGCGCCAGCCTTCATCAAGGTTCATAGGGAATGCAAAATAGATGGCTTCGGGATTTACATTGTCAGTTTTAATAAAATCTGCTGCCAGATCAATAAGTGGTGAATCAGCATGAAGAGTTATCCTTTGTTCCAGGCTTGTAACTCCTTCAGCCAGTGATTTTATAACCAGGGTTGCCGTAAAAGAAGTTGTGTCGATACGGCATTCGATTAATCTGGTGATTTTGCTGTATGAAGCTTTCCAGTCGGGTTTCCATGCAGTTAAGCCAATCCGCTCATTTTCAATACTACGTTGATGAAAGGCAAAACGTGTTGAGTCGAAGGAAGGGTCCGGCTTTTCGTGAACAAACTGAAAAAATCCGTATTTGCTGGTTTTATCGGTAACTTCCCAATTGCGTTTTTTATCATAAAGGCCTGTAACCTGGCCGGTTTTGGGATCAAAAGTTAATTTGTAAAAATCAGTTTCTATAAAATTTTTACCTGTAATGATCTTGTTTTCAGGAATTGCTGCTTTCATTCCGGCAAACGGAATTTTCTTCCAGCTGTATGGTTCTAGAGTATAAGGGCCATAGGATTTTCCAGTTGCGGGTGACCTGTCAAAACGATCACCGGCCATCAGCCAGGTTTCTATCCATTTGTTTTTGAGCCTCCATTCATCCGGAACCTGCGGATAAACAGTTACTGCCGAACCGCTTGTATTTAATAGCATTATTCCCTCAATGGTTTCGTACGACTGCGGATTGCCAGCCAATTGCTGTAAAAGTTTTGTAATTGCATATTTTGAATAAGCCATGCCTTCGTAAGCAGGAAAGGCTTTCATGTTCCATTGTGCGGTAGGAAATGGGTTTGTTAATTCGAGCGGATTGTATGCGCCCCAGGTGTGTTCAACATAAAACTTTATGTCCTTCCACGTTTTTTTCATGGCCACATCCAATTGTTTATTCGTTTCGCCAAAAGCGCTTAATAAATCGATGGTAACCATATTGGTAGCGGTATTCAGCGAGATGCGGGTTTCGGTAGCAGAACTTCCTGCGCCAAAATTCCAGTAATCGGTCCAGTCGCCTTTTACAACAGGAATTGAATCAATCGGAATCTGTTTGATCCTTGCCAGAATATCCTGAGGGGTTGCGAATTTTAACCTTGGAGTCCGGCCTTCCTCATTCCATTTCCGAACGAGTTCGGGCAGATCGAAATTAGGCGGCGCATTATCGTAAGCACTTGGCGCACAGGTGGCTGTAAGGTAAGCAAAATCATAAGGATAGTTTAAATTTTCCAGGTTTTTAAGATACCTGTTTAATCCGGATTGAATAGTATCCAGGTTTTTAAGGTGGTTATCTGTCCACTGGTCGAACATGGAATAATGTTCCCCGTTCATCACAAAAATTTCCCTTCCGCCTGCACTTTGCCAGCGGTAAACAGCTGGTCGGGGTTTAGGTGTTCCCGAAAGGTGCAGGTTAATTCCCATAGTCAGCAATTCAACTCCGCCATCGATGAGTAAATCCACGATGGGCCAGGGGAGACCCGTTGCATCATGAAGATTTGCAGTATTTATTTTTACACCAAAGCGTTTGGAAAGATCAGCAGCACCATATAATTGGCGGGCCAGACCCTCGGAACTGGCAAGCGGAGTAGTATTGTATTCCAAAGCAGAGATTACTATCCTGCCTTGTTTCAGGTAATTAGCAAAGCGATCGATTTCGTTTCCGCTGGCAGTTTCGAGCCATTGAATTACCGGTTCGGTAACTTCACAAGTCCATTTCAGTCGCGATTGCTCAGGAAAACCGGAAGTAATTTCCAATAGAGTGAGTGCCTGTGAAATATAATCCTTGTGCAGCTCCATTGCAACCGGCTGCAAATGAGTGAATCCTACATCGAGGTGACTGTGATGCATGATCAATACTTCTTTCACTTTGCCCGAAGTTTGAGCCGAGACCGATACAGTTGCATAAACTGCAATCAGAAGAAGAATGAACGATCTGAATTTTGAAATTACCATGCTATCATATTGATTTGTAAATTATTATGATTTTTTACCAAAGATAAATGCTATGGTACTATTCTTTCGGAAAAGAAAATGAACTGATACCCGATGTTGGATTTCCAGTAAGTATAATCGTGAGCGCCGGGACCTGAAATATAAGTTGCATTGATTTTGAGATCATCACATTTGCGTTTAAAGTCGTTGTTAATTCCAAAAAACTGATCCGAAGAGCCACAACTGAAAATGATTTCTTTTCCTGAACGGGCAATGCTTTCGATGTTCCCTGTTACTGAGAATTTTGTAAGTATTTCGGAACCTGATTCTTTGCTCTTAATTCCCAGGTACTTATCTATTGCATATGTATCCCACCAGTGAGTTAAATCCAGAACCCCGCTGAGGCTGCCTGCGCTAAGGAAAAGTTCAGGTTTCTGCGCAAAGAGGTATAATGCACCATGTCCGCCCATGCTTAACCCGGTGATAAATACATTTTTAGTTTCGACGCGGTAATTACTGGCAATAAATGGCATCAGGTCGGAAAAGAAGAAATCGCTGTATTGACTCTCCTTTATTGCCGGGCTGTTAAAATACCACGAATCATACAATCCATCAGGACAAACGATAATGAATCCATACCGGTCAGCATAGTTCTGGCAGTCGGTAATATCATTCCATTGATGATAGTTGCCGCTCCATCCGTGCAGGAGGTAAATTAACGGATAGGTTTTTGCTGGCTGAACATTGTAATCCGAAGGTGTAAAAACCCAGACAGTATCATTCTTTGCGATGTAGCCTGAAGTTAACACATGCTGTTTCTGTGCTTTAACACTTCCAAAAAATAGCATTAATAATACAGCAAGTATCAGCGGTTTTCTCATGGATATTGTTTTTTGAATGATTATTTCTCAAAAATCTTTTTAACCGGAACTCTCAGGAAAACAGGTCTGTACTTACTGGCATCGCGGAATACATCTTCGACCACAAAGCTGTTAATGCATTGTGATATAAGCAGTTCGCCGTTTTTAATAAATTGAGGATGAGCCAGGCTGTTGTAGGCAAAAAGATTTTCAGTTGATTCTACTTCGGAAGGAAGTTGAGTATGTGCCAGTACTTTGCGGTTTTTCCATCCGGTGTAAGGCGAATCAGAATAATAAGAGCAGATTTCACCTGTCATAAACCCGCCTTCCTGAACCACGAGGACGTATTTGTTTTTGAGTTTAAAAACACTGAACTGCTCCGATCCCTGGATGGCAAGCATAGGTTTTGAAAGTTTTGAATCTTTTACCCATTCCTTTCCTGTATAGAATTCCCAGTGGTCAAGAATATTTCCTTTAGGAGCGCGGGCAACATACAGGTTTTTGGTTTTATCTTCAGCGCCGTAGATATGGGTATATTTTTTATCGCCGTCGCAAACCGCATGTCCCCAGTGGATTTCGTTTTCACCCGGGTAATTAAAATGGTCGATACTTTCAAGTTTAAGATCAGGTAGTGAGAAAGTTGCAATGTTGGCGCTAACCCATTTAAAACCCCAGTTGCCGGTATCTGCCTGGTAAAATGCTGACATAAACACCTTGAGTTTCCCGTTTTCGATAAATCCATCGCCCGGCCAATACCACAGCGAGTCTTCCGAAAAAAGCTTTCCCTTTGGCGCTCCTGGCGGGATAACTGTTGATGACTCCCAGCCATTAATTACATTGTAGATCGAACGCAGTGTATCGGCTTCCTGAATAGCAATTGCGTTACGGATAAACCATGGGTTCCTTTTTTCTCGCGACCTGTCAGGGTTTACTGTGCCCAGAAATGAATCGCCAAAAATCCATACTGACCTGCCGTCGGGCA
>CAZBZA010000260.1:0-4972 GCA_964495865.1 uncultured Lentimicrobiaceae bacterium | reverse complement strand
AATTCCTGCAAATCACTAAGAAAAGGCAACAGCGATTTCAACTTTTCGGAGTTGTTTTTGAAAATTAAAAAAAACACGGCTTAACGAACGTTTAGCCGTGTTTTTTATTTCTGCAAAATAAAAGAAGAGATTTTCAGTTACTATTAACAAAGCACTGTTTAAAAGTACTTTAACCTGATCAGTTTGTTGCCTTAAACAGCAATACCTTTATAATGAAAATTTTTCACTTATGAGCAACGGAGTAATACTTCAGATAGTGCAAACAACGGGCGCCTACGCAGATACTGTTAACCAGGCACTTACATCAATACCTCAACCCGCTAAACCTACCGAGATTTCCCTCTCGATATTGGATCTTGCTATAAAGGGTGGACCAATCATGATACCGATTGCGTTATTATCCATTTTGGGTATCTACATTTTCATTGAAAGGTTTATGGTTCTCGGACGGGCATCGAAGGAAGATACCAATTTCATGAATAACATCCGCGACTTCATGCATAACGGCAGACTCGATTCAGCTTTGTCGCTTTGCAGGAATAACAATACCCCTATCGCACGAATGATTGAAAAAGGGTTACAACGACTTGGACGTCCGTTAGGTGATATCAACGCTGCCATCGAAAATGTAGGTTCGCTGGAAGTTGCAAAACTTGAGAAAAACATTTCGCTGCTGGCTACCGTTTCGGGAGCTGCGCCTATGCTCGGATTCCTTGGAACTGTAACGGGTATGGTAAAAGCATTCTATGACATGTCGATGGCTGGCAACAATCTCGACATACAATTACTTTCGAGTGGTATTTACCAGGCGATGGTTACAACTGTTGCCGGACTAGTAGTAGGTATTATCGCCTACTTCTGTTACAACATATTAGTGGCAAGGGTACAGAAAATTGTTTTTATGCTACAGTTCAGGGCTTCCGAATTTATGGATCTGCTTCACGAACCAGCTAAATAGCAGTAATTTTCATGTAAATTCTTGTCTTAAAAATTTAAGTATGGCTATTAAGTCGCAAAATAAAATAAGCACCGAATTCAGCATGGCATCCATGAGTGATCTGGTTTTCCTGTTGCTGATATTCTTTATGCTTACCTCAACACTGGTAAGCCCTAATGCTATAAAACTGCTGCTGCCATCAAGCTCCAGCAAAACCATTGCCAAGCAAACTACCACGGTTTATATTAACGATCTGAACCAGTTTTTCGTTAACGAAACGCCTGCATCCGAGGTAAATATGCAACAACTTCTTTCACAGGCGCTTATCGGGCAAAACGAAGGTGTAATTGTTCTGCGTGCCGACAAATCAGTTCCTGTTCAATATGTTGTTACAGTTATTGATGCGGTAAACCAAATGAATGATCTGCTGAAAACAAAACACAAAGTTATTCTGGCAACCAAACCAAAAGAATGATTGCTGTTTGAAAATAAATTCCCCGCCTGCTGCAGCCAGGCAAATTCCAAGTCCCAAATTCCAAAACCCAAATCCCAAAATCAAAATCGACATCTAACCTCACTTCATACTTATGCTGACAAACAACGAGCAAAAAGAACAAAAATCGCGTATTGCAGCCATAGCTGGAACCATAGTGTTTCATGCTTTGTTGTTGCTTTCGTTGCTGTTGCTTGCTCTGCGTACGCCATTGCCTTTGCCAAGTGAAGAAGGTGTAGAAGTAAATCTCGGATACAGCGATAATGGAATGGGCGATATACAACCCGAAACACCAGCTTTGGCGCCTAGTGCAGCACCTCCGCCAAGTAAGTCAGCAGCTGATGATCAACTGGTAACCGAAAACAATGATGAAGCTCCGGCCATCGAAAAAATAAAAAAGAAAACAGATAAAACAACACCAACTCCTGTAACCAAACCTACGCCAACAGTCGAAAAACCAAAGGAGCCCATGGTAAACAAAAAAGCTCTGTATCCCGTAAAAAGCACAAAAACTGCTGAAGGTGGCAACCAGGGAATTACCGGAAAGCCCGGCGACCAGGGAAAACCCGATGGCACACCCGGCTCACCCAATTACGAAGGCAACGGAGGAAAAGGGAATGGTATTTCTGTTAATCTTGGTGGACGTGGAACTATTATCCTGCCAAAGCCCACCTACAATTCTCCTGAACAAGGTAAGATAGTAGTTACAATAAAAGTAAACCGTGAGGGAAAGGTTACTTATGCAAGTGCCGGGGCAAAAGGCACAACCATTTCCGAAATTAACCTGCGCCAGCAGGCTGAAATTGCAGCACGTAAAACCGTATTCGTAAGCTTCCCGGATGGGCCTGAAGAGCAGCTGGGAACAATAAGTTATGTTTTTGTAAAACAGAGGTAAGGAGCGGTAATTCCTCCCAAAAAAGCAATCATTCCTGATTAACCTACGCCAAATATGCCAGTAAGTGAATTGGCATAGAAAGGTCATATTTGGTAACGTCTATGAATTTCGTGCCTGAGGTGTAGAACTGAACTCCAAAAACTCCGCCAAAAACCGGTATCTTTGCGCCTCATTAAAATACAAATATGATTTCAGTTGACGGACTTACTGTAGAGTTTGGAGGGACCACGCTTTTTAAAGATGTATCATTTGCCATAAACGAGAAGGACAGGATTGCGCTCATGGGTAAAAACGGCGCAGGAAAATCTACTTTATTGAAAATAATTGCGGGTGCAAAATCAGCTTCACGCGGTAAAGTGTCGGCTCCCAAAGATGCCGTAATCGCTTATCTGCCGCAGCATTTGCTTGCAGCTGACAGTCGCACTGTTTTCGAAGAGGCTGCTCAGGCTTTTGCCCACATATTCGAAATGCAGCACGAAATTGATGATCTTAACAACCAGCTTTCAACACGAACCGATTACGAATCGGAAAGTTATTATGATCTTATTGAACAGGTTTCGTTATTGAGTGAAAAATTTTATTCCATCGAAGAGATTAACTACGATGCCGAGGTTGAAAAAATTCTGCTTGGATTAGGGTTTGTACGCGAAGACTTCACCCGCCCGACAAGCGAATTCAGCGGCGGCTGGCGTATGCGAATCGAACTGGCTAAAATTCTGTTACAGAAACCTGACCTTATTCTTCTTGACGAACCTACTAACCACATGGACATAGAGTCCATTCAATGGTTCGAGGATTTCCTTATCAACAGTGCCAAAGCCGTAATTGTTATTTCGCACGACAGGGCTTTTGTTGATAATATTACAACCCGAACCATTGAGGTAACTATGGGTCGTATTTACGATTATAAGGTTAACTATTCATCCTATCTCCAGCTTCGAAGGGAAAGGCGCGAACAGCAACAGAAACAATTTGACGAACGACAGAAATTTATCAACGACAACCAGGATTTCATCGATCGTTTCCGCGGTACGTATTCGAAAACCAACCAAGTGCAGTCGCGGGTAAAAATGCTCGAAAAGCTTGATATTATTGAAGTTGACGAAGAAGATAACTCATCGCTGCGTTTGAAATTCCCGCCTTCGCCCCGCTCGGGAAATTTCCCGGTAATAGTAGAAGAATTATCGAAAACATACGGTACTCATACCGTTTTTGCGAAAGCTGACATCACAATTCAGCGAGGCGAGCGGGTTGCTTTTGTTGGTAAAAACGGCGAAGGGAAATCAACGCTTGTAAAATGCCTGATGAGTGAAATCGATTATGATGGAAAAATGACTTTGGGCCATAATACCATGATCGGTTACTTCGCGCAAAATGCGGCCTCGATGCTCGACGAAGAAACAACCGTTTTCCAAACTATTGATGATGTGGCAGTTGGCGATGTACGGACAAAAATCAAGGACATTCTGGGTGCTTTTATGTTCGGCGGCGATAGTTGGAACAAAAAAGTAAAAGTTCTTTCGGGTGGCGAGCGAACTCGGCTGGCAATGATAAAACTGCTTCTCGAACCTGTTAATCTGCTTATTCTCGATGAACCTACCAACCACCTGGATATGAAGACAAAAGATATCCTGAAAAGCGCTTTGCAGGATTATGACGGAACGCTTATACTTGTTTCGCACGATCGCGATTTCCTTGATGGTTTAGTCAGCAAAGTATTTGAATTCGGAAACAAACAGGTGAAAGAGCATTTAGGCGACATAAACAGTTTCCTGACCAAGAAAAAACTGGATAATCTGCGGGAGATTGAGCGAACGGGGAAGCGTTAAGAGGATTGAGTGGGTTGAGAGGATTGGGATAGACGAGGAGAGGGGAGACAAGGCGAGGGGCGACAGGGCGAGGTTTCGATGTTCGATGTTCGATGTTCGATGATCGATGAGTTAGAAGATTTTGAGGGAGTTATGGAGTTTTTTAAGTATTTTTGCAGGTTAAAACCGAATATATTTTTCCATGCGGACGTTTTGCTTCATTATTATTTCGTTGCTCATTTTTACAGCTTGCCAACGGCAGGAGGTAAAAGCTCCGGAAGCTGCGCCCGCTAATGCTCCCATGGTAATTGATTATCCGGCCGGGGTTATGATTTCATCCAAATCGCAGGTTTCGTCACCGGCAAACCACAACATTTCCATTGCCGAAAAAATACTTTCGCCATACCGGATTCCTGTTCTCGATACCAACACAAGAGAATTAGTGTTCGTTAAAACAAATGGCGACAGAATTACTGTTACCATGCAGGAACTTGCCGGGAAATACGATATCATTCTCTTTAACGCCGTTAACAACCCGGTCCCACTGCGGTTGGCTGATTTACAGGGTGCATTTGGGAAAATTTTCAATCTTCAGTCGGAGGATATTGTGCCTAAAACTGTTCTGGCTGAAGCTGAAGAAGTCTTAATTCCCTCTGTTGATACAAGTACCAGGAAAACCATAAGGGAACGACTGTCAGCGCTTAACAGCCGCGACAAAAGAGTAATTATTACAACTTCTGATACTTCTGCAAATAAGCTGATTACCCGAAATATTCCCGGTGTACAATGGGTGCTGCATAGTGTTGATACGCGTAAGATTCTGAAAATAGAATTCGAGA
>CAZBZA010000259.1:2355-4980 GCA_964495865.1 uncultured Lentimicrobiaceae bacterium | reverse complement strand
GCTTTATCTTTTGGCACTACCGGGTAATAGAAGCCAATAACATAAATGCCTTCGTCAAGCAGTTTGGCCGCCATTTCCTGGCTTAGTTTGGCATCGTAAAGCATAACAGCACAAATAGCGCTTTGCGTTGGTTTGATATCGAAACCGGCTGCAAGCATTTTCTCAACAAAATATTCGGTATTAGCATGCAGTTTATCCTGTAATTCGTTGGTTTCGCTCATCATTTCAAACATGCGGATACCGGCAGCAGCAACAACAGGAGGAATTGAATTGCTGAAAAGATAAGGACGCGAACGCTGACGAAGCATATCAATAATTTCCTTTTTGCCGGTTGTAAATCCGCCAATGGCCCCGCCAAAAGCTTTTCCAAGAGTTCCGGTAATGATTTCGATTTTACCTTTCAGGTTGTGTAGTTCGGTGATGCCGCGACCGGTTTTGCCGACAACTCCGGCGGAGTGGCATTCATCAACCATGATCATGGCATCATATTTCTGGGCAAGGGCATATATCTCGTCAAGTTTGGCAGCATTACCATCCATAGAGAAAACAGCATCGGTAACTATCAGCCTGAAATTCTGAGCCTGGGCAAGTTTTAACTGTTCTTCCAGATCAGCCATATTGGAATTTTCGTAGCGATAACGCTGTGCTTTACAAAGCCGCACTCCGTCGATGATCGAAGCATGATTAAGAGAATCAGAGATAATAGCATCATTTTCGCCAAGAAGTGGTTCGAAAACACCGCCGTTGGCATCGAAACAGGCAGCGTAAAGAATGGTATCCTCGGTTCCGAAAAACTGAGCAATTTTAGCTTCCAGTGTTTTATGGAGATCCTGGGTGCCACAGATAAACCGCACCGACGAGAGACCGTAACCGTGTGTATCGAGAGCCTCTTTGGCAGCTGCTATCAGTTGCGGATTGTTGGAAAGTCCAAGGTAATTGTTAGCGCAGAAGTTAAGTACCTCGGCACCTGAACTGATCTTGATTTCGGCACCCTGGGGCGAAACAATAACACGTTCGTTTTTAAATAACCCGGCTTCTTTAATTCCGGCAAGTTCTTTGGTAAGGTAATCCTGAAATTTCGTGTACATAGTATGTTGATTTTTAATAATTTCACTGTTGAAAATACAATTTCAAACGCAGGCAAAGGTAAAAATTATTAGCCTGCATAGAAGGAAATTCAATAAAATGCATCACTATTTTAAACCAGTTTCGCAACTAAGATGCTTAGTGTCAGTAAAACACTTATTTTGTATTTTTAAATAGCTGAATAACAGTTAACTGAAAATATTTTGAACACGCCCTCAAATAGCCGTTGAGGTAAGCAAATTTGATTAAATTTGCCGCACTTTTGTGAATCGTATAACACTAAAATTGTCAGTCTTAATGAAGAATATCCTTGTAATCGGAGCAGTAGGCCAGATCGGTTCGGAGCTTACCATGAAACTCAGAAAAATTTATGGAAACAGCAGTGTGGTTGCCGGTTATTTCCGCCCCGAACCCACAGGCGAACTTTTAAACTCAGGACCTGCCGAATATGTTGATGTTACTGAAGCGCAGCAAGTTGCTGATTTGGTTAAAAAACACAAGATTGATACCATTTATAATCTCGCCGCTATACTGTCAGCTGTTGGTGAATCAAAACCTCTGATGGCCTGGCAGATTGGTGTTGGCGGTTTGATGAATTGCCTCGAAGTTGCCCGTGAATTTAACTGTGCGCTTTTTACACCCAGTTCCATAGGCTCGTTTGGCCCCAGCACTCCGCTGGATAATACACCGCAGGATACCATTCAGCGTCCGCAAACCATGTACGGAATTACAAAGGTAACCGGCGAATTGCTGAGCGATTATTATTACAAAAAATATGGAGTCGATACGCGTTCAGTCCGTTTTCCCGGTATTATATCGAATGTTACTTTGCCGGGCGGAGGTACAACGGATTATGCTGTCGAAATTTATTACGAAGCCGTGAAAAACGGTAAATATACTTGTCCGCTGGGAGCCGGTACTTTCCTCGATATGATGTATATGCCCGACGCCCTCGAAGCTGCCATTAACCTGATGGAAGCTGATCCGGCAAAACTGGTTCACCGCAATTCGTTTAACGTTACGGCCATGAGTTTTGATCCGGAAATGATAGCTGCCGAAATCCGTAAGCATATTCCTGGTTTTACAATGGATTACAATGTGGAACCGATGAAACAGGGCATCGCCAACTCGTGGCCTAACAGTATGGATGATTCCTGCGCCCGCGCTGAATGGGGCTGGAAACCCAACTGGAACCTCGAAAGTATGACAACAGATATGCTTCAGGCCATCCGCGAAAAACAGGATAAAAGCTTGATATAAAACTTTAGTCAAGACGGCAATAGTCTGTAAGGATTTACCGCAAAGGCGCAAAGAAAAAGACACTGATTTCCTGTTTATCAGGACGCAAAGGTTTGATTTAAAACAATATGCGTTACACGGAAAAAGCACCTTTAATCGGTGCTTTTTTTGTTTCATGACTGGAGTAAATTATTTAAGCGAATCACGAATACCTTCAGCGTATAATACTTTATTGAATGAAAATGCTTTATCGAATTTTGACGAATCGAAAATATAATCGGAATCGTTTTGGTAAAGCAT
>CAZBZA010000259.1:0-2255 GCA_964495865.1 uncultured Lentimicrobiaceae bacterium | reverse complement strand
TAAAGCATTTCAACAGTTTCCTTGATGATAGGATTGAACAGTCCGGCCATTTGAATCATCAGCTTTGGCAGCACTGTGATCTTAGGTTTCACATTTAGTTCTCTGGCAGCTATTTCCACAATTTGTTCACCGCTCAGTACATTCATATCGGCAGGCAAATGCCAGGTCTGGTTATAGGCTGATGGCGTATTTCCCAACAAGGCGGTCGCTTTTCCTGCATCGGGAGTATAAGTGAACGAATGTTTTGCGGATTTGCTCATCATAAACTGGGCACTCTTGCCTTTTTTCAGGTTTTCGAATACCATCATATTCAGGAAACTGTTGCTCGTTTCAGGCCCGTAAAAATCGGCGGCACGGGCAATAAGAGCTGATAACGAGCCTTTTGCTACTTCATCAAGAATCAATGTTGCAATTTTTGCTCTTACTTCTCCTTTGCGGCTGCATGGATTAAACGGTGTTTTTTCAGTCATGGGACCGGCAACTTTTCCGTACATATACACATTATCGAAAAATACCAGTTTGGAATCATTTTCCTTACAGGCGTTTATCACATTCTGCATGATCTGTGGCCATTGCTCCTGCCATATTTTAATGTTGTACTGCAGTCCGGCAGTGAGGTAAACCACTTCGGAGCCTTTCACTGCTTTCATAACCTGTTCGGGCCTAGCAAGATCGGCTGTCATGAGTTCTTCCTTGCCGGTAATGGTTTTGGGGTTGCGGCTTACCAGCCGGATTTCGGTTGTGTATAAGGGTAATGATTTTGCGATGTGATTTGCGATGATACCGCCTGATCCTAATATAGTTTGCATGGGTTTTAGTTTTTCGTGGCAAAAGTAAATTTTCGAAAATTGATTTAAAATCAAAAGTGGTTAAGAGCGGATTTTCTCAGTATGAACACGTGGAATTTGTCGGTAAACATTAGTTCCGAATTATTCTTTTTATCCGAAGATTAACGCCTGGTAAACAAATATTTCGGTATCCGTATCTTTCCACCCGTCCCAGCCTATTCCGGCTTTATCGCGGGAGCAATGTCCCAGGAATTCTTCCAGGATCCAGCCGGTATCCGTGGCAACCTGTGGCAGAAAAGTACCGCTTCTCGAACCTTTTTTAATATAAATTCCATCAGTCCCGAGCCTGATTTTATTCACATCACTTACCTTTTGCATGGGTGTGAGCACTGATATTTCAATATCAATCTGATTCATTTCATTTGCTGACACCCTGTCGAAACGGTGATCCTGTGTGGCAGAAGCTATGGCCATTTTCTGTACGATTTTATACAATGGATAATCTGCTTCAAAATGTCCGATGCAGCCACGAAGTTTATCCGATTTTTTCAGGGTTACAAAAGCTCCGGCATGTTGGCGAAGTGCTTCAGGCAAGGATTTGGGATTTACATCTTGAATACTGCCATCGGTAAGGTAAGCATGAATTGTATTACGCGCAATTTTTAGCAACTCTTCTTTTTCGGCTTCATTCAGCATCATCGTATTTTGCATTTGTTGCGAAACGCTCAGTGCAAAATACCCTACAACCCTGTCCCTATCTCCGTACTGCGAGTCGCCTGAATTTTTATACAAAACTTCTTTGTAGGAAATCCCAGGCATTTCCTCTGTAACATACATCAGCGTAATTACTGAGGGCCAGGAGCAGCAACCGGTCGCCAGGTTATCAACTTTTTTTTCGATGCAATTTTCAACCGTTGTCAGAAAAATATCCGGATTATTGGTGATTATGGCGTCCGCGACCTGTTGGTCGGTTTTAACAGCTTCATTATAAGTGGGATAGTGCGAAAAATCGGTGCTGATAACAAAGAGGTTTTCGTCGGTAAACCAGGGCTTTAAAATGGTGGCTATCTTATTGCATATTCTTTCATCCTGTGTGCCAAGAAGTATGGGTACGATTTTATAATCATTTTTCAACCAATATTGCAGAAAAGGAATCTGAACCTCAATACTATGTTCATTGTTTTGGAAAGAAGGGTCGTATGCCATGATTTTATTTTCTCCTGCTATTTTCTGTGCTGTTTCAAGATCGGTTTGTACGGTTCCAAGTGGTGTTATATAATTACCGATGCTGTAAACGGATGCTCCCGGAAACGAATTCCGGTGGCTGCTGCCAATAATAAAAACTGTTTTATATGCTTTTTCAGGATCTATCTGGTTAAAAGCAGCAGCTGCAACCTCGCCTGAAAACACATAGCCGGCATGAGGCGAAATAATAGCTAAAACATTTCCATCAGATTGTAAAACAGG
>CAZBZA010000258.1:0-5003 GCA_964495865.1 uncultured Lentimicrobiaceae bacterium | reverse complement strand
GTAGGATAATTTGTGTTCCATGCCGGGCAAAACCACGAATCTGCATTTTGTCCGCGGGTGATTAAATTTCCATAAATGATTAAATCGTTATTCGGGAAAATAATATTTGATCCACCTAATGGAGACAAAATCAGGTTCCCATACGAAAATGTTCCGTTTGGCAACCAATAAGTAGTGCCTGCTTCAGGGTTGGTCGAATATAGTTCGGTGGTACCCAGGTTGATATTGAAATCCGAAAAGTCGCCTGCCGGGAAAGCAAATGTAGCACCTGAATTCCATGATGTTGTTAATCGGAAATTTCCGTTTCCACCAGGGTGAGATGTTACAATACTAAAAACACAACTAGGATTAAATCCGATATCAAGAGCTGATCCTGTTTCAATCTGAAGACTGGCACAACTCCTGGGGTCGGTATTGGCGGCTGTATTATTTGTAGCCAGATATACTGAGTCGTTAGCACCAATAATTACAATATCATTAATTCCGGGTACCTGGCCTCCGGTATTGGCTGTTCCTGTATGATTAGTATACGACCATGTATTCGAATTACTCCAGAGTCCGCTACCTGCGGCAACACCATTTATACGACTGTAAAAAATCCGGGGTGTTCCGAAAGGATTAGTTGAATTATCATCACCTGCCGTATATTCACCATCGATATTTCCTGTGTTCGATAACCAGGGCGCACTCATTGTATTCGTGGTTGTATTTATACTTGCACTTGTTCCTTTGGTCCAGGTATTCGAAGCCCTGTCGAAACGCGCCGGAACATATTGATCTTCAGTCGGATCAAGCCCAACAGCAACAACATCGGATGTTGAATACGTATAACTGTGCGACACAGTTGCAGCACCTAAGTTAAATCCTCCGCCTGACTTTACACGCCAGTAATAGGTTAGGCTTCGGTCCTTCTCAGTTGTATTCGGATGCTCAATCCCAACCGGCACTACCGTAATTGTACCATATGATGTTGGTACCCCATTTATAGTTATTACAGCAGGTGTATATTTTGCAGGTAAAGCAACAGGAGCTAGTGTTGGTCCTCCAACCGGAAAAACAAAACTTGCCGAAGCGGAGGAATAGGTTTTTGTAATACCTCCGTCACCGGCATTGCCACTGGTTTGTATATATTTATCGGAATTGGCACCCGTAATTGTAGCGGTAGCGCTTAACAACAGATTGTAAGTTTGCAGGTTCAGAGGCTTATTTCCTGAACCGGAGAATGTAATTCCTCCATTTATTGTAATATTATTTAAAACGTTAACAGCAATGGTTCCGGCAGTTGGTTTATTAAATTCAATGTTCTGAAAAACACCTGTACCGTCGCCATCGATAGTTTGCAATACGGCATCGTTATTCAATACAATTTTCCCTGTTCCAGGCGTACTGAAATGAATACCTGCATTATAAATATTTCCTGAAACATTCAATGTTTTTCCATTATCATCCAGTTTTCCGCTTAGAATTGACAAGGTTGCAGCATTTATCATATTCTGCGAACCGGACAAAGTAACAGAACTACTTGCAGGCTTACTGATTTTCAACGCATTCAGCGAAAGTGCTGATGCCAGATTAATGGTGAATGTTTGGTTTGATGATCCGTTAAAAACAGTACTGTTTGTTCCGGTAGTATATGTTGTTCCGTTGGCAATTGTGAAATTTCCACCAATCGTCACATCCAGGTTGTTCGCGTTGAATACACCTGATTGAATACTCATACTTTGAAGCACAGTAAGCGGGTTAACCGTAAGCTGAACCAGGGAAGCGCTGCTTTGCCTGTTAACTATAAAATTACCAAATGAAGCAAGTGAATTTACCAGGTAAGGGGCATCGGCCAGAACACTACCAGTTGTCGGAAGAAATTGAACGGCTCCGCCGGTAACATTAATATTTGCTACCGGGCAATTTACCAGAAATGCATAAGATGTTGCAGTAGTGCCGGTAACGTCATAAATATTTATAGCCCCACCCGACATTATATATCCGTTGGACGCATTGGCACTGATGTGCATAGTTCCGTAGCCGGCGTTGGCATTAATGCCATTGGCAGCTCTCGAAGTATTGATTGCCGGTGATGATAAATCTCCGGGTACTGAGTAATTTACAGTAGTGCGGAAACGGCCTCTCATATTAAGTGTCCCTCCGGTTTGACGGAAAGTTACCAATCCTATAGTTCCACCTTCGGGATTATGAAATTGCTTGGTATCAACTGTTCCGTTATTTAATACAAATTGACCTGAAGCATAACTCCAGTATAGTAATCCGGCTGATTCGCGTGTTGATAAATATCCGTTATTAACCTGCAGTTTACCAAGTATGGATAAACCGCTAACACTTCCCGATCCAGAGTTTATCCCGTAGAGTGCATTTGAACCGCCGGTTAAGCCATAAGCAGCATTTACTTCGGTGAAATCATCAGCAGTAGAAAGCACAATAACCTCTGTCCCATCCAATCTTATTGCTCCGTTAGCCGGGATGCAATAATGAGAAGTAGCTGTTCCTGATACTGTTGTTCCTTCGGTTAAAGATGGTATTACTGTCAAACCTTGCAGCACCAGCGTTCCGGTTCTTACCCAAAGTGCTTTTTTAATATCAGGATTGGCAGTGGCCGAATTGGCACTTCGCGCGTTATTGGCTCCGAACAACCTGAAATTTGCATAAGCACTGGAATACACAGTAAGCGTAAATGTCTGGTCGCCTCCTTTATCCACTATTAAATTATAGAAATCAGTTGTCCCGTTACAGTTAAGCATATTATTACTGTTTCCTTGAAAATAAACGGTTGCAGCACCATTTGCAGGAAATGCATCGTATTTTGGCGCTGTTTGGTTTGTAAACCTGACTGTTCCATTATTTATAAAATCACCCTGAATTATAACACGGTGCGTTTCGTTGTTATAGTAATTCAGGAAAGGAGCTGTTCCTCCGTCAGCCACAGTAAGCGGGGCATCGGCTCCTGTAACTGTATTACCGGTACCAACTGTAATGGAAGCTGGGGTTTCGACCGTAACGTTACCTTTAACCGTTAACTGGCGGCGGGTTGCTGCATTATTGTTAATTTGAAAAGTTCCTTTTGAAACATAGAGATTCCCGTTAATTACAAGGTCATTAACCTGTCTCGCAGTTTGACCGTTGTTATTAATGGTTAAATGATAATAAATGTTTTGTGTCGCTGGGAGATCAAACGCACCGGTTGTTTTATATTCGGTTGTACCGCCATCAGTAGTAACAAATGTATTGTTGGTTACAACCGGAAAGGATGCTGAAGCCAGCTGCAAAGTACCTCCGCCTCTGAGCGCAGTAAGTGTATTTGTAAACCTGAAAGTTGATTCATTCAGAATTCCTCCCTGCTGTATAGTTAAATCGTGATTCGTGGTAGCCACATCTGCTGATAAAGTTACTATACGTCCCGAAAGGATTACAACCGGATTATCATTGCCAGGAATGGAATTAACCGGACCGGTTGATCCGCCGGGATCAAAGGTCCAGGTTGTCGGGTCATTCCAGTTCCCTGACTTATAGGAATAATAAGTTGAAAAAAATGTGCTCGTTACGGTATGAATTGAAGTTACCGGACCATTACACCCTGCGGCGGCGGCTGTAATTATACTAGCCCCTGTCCATGCTGCATCGAAAGTTACACTTCCGGTTGCCGGATTAATACTGTTTCCGCCTGAAATGCTTGCTGCATCAAGTGAATAGGAAATTCCCGTGCTGTTGTTCGCAGTAGCTGAATACACAGTGGTTCCGGCTCCGAATGCTCTTGTAGAACTAATGCCAAGAGCAAAAACCGGGGCTTCAACATCAGGTGCAATAGTTGCTGATGATGTTACGGTAACAAGGCTGCACCCTCCTGATGCAGGTATTGTATAAGTTATGATGTATGTGCCCGGCGTACTACCTGCAGGTGTAATTGCACCGGTAGCCGGATTAATATTTAGTCCTGATGGCGAAGCCGAAAATGTACCACCTGCGGTACCCGAAAAAGTTACTGAACCAATTGCTGAAGTACTGCAAAACGGACTGCCGGCATACGAAAAAGTCGCTGTTGGCGGATCAGTAACCGTAATAACAGCTGCATCCGACTCATTGGATGCAGTATATGGATTTGGCGATACATTGTTGCTACTGGTAAGATTGGCTGTACGATACACATAATAAGTACCGACAGCATTGAATGGAGCAACCGAAGCATCGGGCGTAAAAGTGGCTGAATTGGCTCCGGGTATAGCTGTGCGGATTCCGGCAGGTGTAGTGCTGTATGTCCATTGATAACCTGTACCCGATAAACTTATACCTGCAGGCAAAGCACCAAAAACATTCCCGGCTATTGCTGAGCCTGAACTCCCGATACAGATAGTCTGATTCAGATTACTGCTTAAAATATTACTGAAAACCGGGGTGAAATTTTGAAAAACAACACTGTTTCCTCCGCCATTTTCATAAAAATCATACACTAACTGGCTACTTCCGGTCAAACTCATCAGAACCCTTAGCCGGTTAGAAAAACCCTGATCTGCCCAGTTATTGTAAACCAATGAGCCATCAACGGTAAGCCTGCTGCCGTCGTCCGAACCCAGATCTGCAACAAATAAACCTCTGCTGGTCGAATTCATCCTGTATCGCACCGAAAATGTTTCGGTATAAATGGATCGTGTTACCGAATTGGAGGTAAAATCGAAACATGCTGTATTCCCTCCAAAGCCTTGATTAATGCTGGCAGTTTCAGTGAAATGACCAGCATAATCGTTAAAATTAGTACCATCGTAAACATGGCCTATCCACGAATCCGCTCCGGCAACATTTTGATCGTCCGTTGAAGTCATAACAACCGGAAGAGCTTGAGCCGGACCGGCTCCACATACATTCGAAGGCGTAACGGTAATATTTCCTGATCCTGCAGCGGTAGTAACCGTAACAGAATTTGTTGTACCACCTGCAGTTTGATTCCATCCTGCAGGGAAAGTCCAGTTGTAGGTAACGCCGGGAACATTTGTAACGCT
>CAZBZA010000257.1:0-5009 GCA_964495865.1 uncultured Lentimicrobiaceae bacterium | reverse complement strand
ATAAAAGAGGAATCAGTAGCCAATATTCAGGCAGCCATGGAAGATGCCCAGCAAAGTGCCAACGAATATGGGGCACCCAAGGACAGGTATGATTCGTTCAGGGCTCAGCTGATGCGCAAACGCGATATGCTTGCACAGCAACTTTCACAGGTTGAGGAAGAACTTCGTTTTTTGCAGCAGATTAAACCAGGAATAATTTCAACCCGGGTTGAACATGGAGCTTTGGTTGTTCTCAACTCACAAATTCTCTATATATTAATAGGTATCGGTAAAGTAATTCTTGATGAAACTACTATTTATGTGGTTTCGCCGGTTGTGCCGCTTGTCGAAGCCATGAAAGATCTCAAACCCGGCGAATCGTTCAGTTTCCGGGGTCAAACTATGACAATAAAAGAGATTTTTTAGACTGAGAGACTACCTGAATTTCTTATCAAACTTTTTTTTTGCTGTTCTTCTGTCAGGCTGAGCGGAGTCGAAGCCCAACTGAAGCTACTATTATTGCCCGTTTTTGAGTTAAACAAGTGCATTTCGACTTCCCTTCGCCAAGCTCAGGGGTTTCTTTAGTGACTAAACCGAGAAATCAAAGTTGTCCTTCTTGGTTTTATTATACACCTCGCGACTGAAAATATAAAGTCTGGCAGGTTTATGCGCTACACCTACCTGCTTCTCATTCAATGGAATAAGATATTTCATACTCGAAATCTTCTTTCGGAAATTGCGCTTATCAAAAGTAGTACCTAATATTACCTCGTATAATTTCTGCATTTGCGAAAGGGTAAATTTATCGGGCAATAATTCAAAACCGATAGGTTTATTCAATAGTTCAACCCTAAGATGCTCAAGAGCTCCGTGAAGGATATCCATATGATCCATAACCAGGTCAAAAACTTCATGAACCGGACACCAGCGGGCATTATTGTTTATAGTTACTTTTGAGATTCCTTGTTCCGAAATATCAATCAGCGAATAATAGGCAATAGTAATTACATGTTCTTCGGGGTGGTCAATCTGCCTGAGCCAGAATAAATCACGCTCTTTCCTGTGAAGTCTGTCGGGCGAGCCAAATGATTTGAATTGTTTCAGATAGATATTACTCAACCCTGTGTTTTCTTTCAAAATACGTTGGGCCGAATCGTCAAGATCTTCATCAAGACGCATTAAATCTCCCGGTAGCTTTAGGTCGGCATAGTCAAATCCATCGACTGTGATATTTCTTTCTATCAACAGAACATTCAGATCAGTAAAGTCAAATCCGAACACCACACAATCTACTGAAACATTTGGAATAAGTCCTTCTTGCATATACTCAAATTATGGCGCACCCGTATTTTAGGAATTTTTATTAATTGAGGCATAAAATTAAAAGATTTTCATAAATAATAACTCATATTACTTTATTCCTGATTTCGACTTCATATTATCTTGATTATAAATATTTTAAAATAATAAGTTACTAATATTAATTTAAATATTTGAGTTTAGAAGTAATTATAATCGGAAATTTAATTCTTAGTTCTCCTTATTAATTCCTTAGATAGTGTATTTTTGACATCAACTTATGATTTAATCTTTTTTTTTAATCGTTAAACAGCCAATTTATGACTGCAACTCAAAACAGGATAATTTCGCTCGATATGTTTCGAGGTTTAACCATAATGGCAATGATAATTGTAAATACTCCCGGAAGCTGGAGTCACCTTTATCCTGTTTTGTCGCATTCAGCCTGGAATGGATGTACACCAACAGACCTGGTTTTTCCTTTTTTCATTTTTGCAATGGGTTTCGCAGCAGTGCTTTCTATCAAAAAGCGACTGCAAAAAGGTACATCAAAGAATAAGCTGGTTCTGCAACTTATCAGGCGTTCGGCGATACTTTTCCTGTTGGGGCTTATACTTAATAGTTTCCCTTTCAACGATTTGGCCAACATCCGTATTTTGGGCGTATTGCAACGGATTGCAATCGTTAATCTGGTTTGCGGATTATTCCTTATTTACACCGAAGTAAAAGTGCTTTGGTATGTTTCGGCTTTTCTATTGCTTGGATATTGGGCATTAATGGCTTTGGTTCCCGTTCCGGATTTTGGACCTGCCAACCTTGAACCGGGAACTAACCTGGCTGCCTGGCTCGACAGGATTATACTTGGAAAACATGTATGGATTTATTCAAAAGTTTATGATCCGGAAGGCATATTGAGTACATTGCCTGCGCTTGTAAGCGGGTTTGCAGGAGTACTTGCAGGAAATACATTTATGAAAACTGACAACGAACGCGATAAACTTATTAACCTGTTAGTTTTTGGTAATATCCTGATTGTTAGTGGAATGGCATGGGGATTGTTGTTTCCGATAAATAAACAACTCTGGACTAGCTCATACGTTCTTTATACGTCGGGACTGGCAATGGTAGTGCTGGGGATTTTCTATTGGATGGCCGATATAAGGCGAATAAGGCATATTGCACCTCCTTTGCTTGCTTTTGGTACTAACCCGATTATTGCATATTTTGGTTCACAGATAGGAGCAAGCCTTTTAGGATTGATCCTTGTATCTTCTGCAAAAATCAGTCTGTACGAATGGCTTTTTAACTTCTATTTATCGTTGGGTTTATCACCTGTAAATGCTTCATTATTAGGGGCTATACTGTTTACCGGTTTCTGGTTGCTGGTTGTGAGTTTAATGTATCGCAGAAATATAATTATCAAAATCTGATAATGGAATCGGGATTTACTGCTTCTGAATTTTGGAATACAATTTCGGAATATACTTTCTGCTATCTGATTGATAATGAATAAATATGATAGCTCTGATCGTATATGGTTTTTATAGAAAATGGAAAAGAGATATAAAAGAAAAGAGACTGCTTTGTGAAAAACAGTCTCTTTTTATATTGTAAATAAGCAGAAGCTTATTTGCGTCTTTCTTTGATACGGGCTTTTTTACCTTTGAGGTCGCGAAGATAGAAAATCCTGGCACGGCGAACCGCACCACGTTTATTAACTTCAATTTTCTCAATAAACGGGGAATGAACAGGAATTATTCTTTCGACACCAACAGTCCCCGAAACTTTACGAATCGTGAAGGTTTCAGTAGCTCCTTCGCCTGAACGCTGTAAAACAACACCCTGGAAAAGCTGGATACGTTCTTTTTCACCTTCCTTGATTTTATAGTGTACTGTGATAGTATCACCTGCCTTAAAAGCATGTAATTCATTCTTAGTTACGAATTGGTCTTCAACGTACTGAATTAACTCCTTCTTACTCATTAGTTTATGTATTAGATGTGCGTTTTTCTCAAAAATGAGTGCAAATTTACGCTAATTTTTTGATACAAAACAACTTTGCACCGGTTTTTTTAACAATGGAATGTTAATAACCCTGTTTTTTGTAAACCAAATGCAAAATTATGTAATAATATAATATCTTACACTATTATAAACTTACTAATTGGATTGGCGTAACTTTATCAAAATGAATATGTTGCTGAAATTTCAGTCTTGATTATAAGTGATATTCAGATAATTTTGAAAGAAATTTGGTCATCGATTTGGATGACTGTTTTTCATTAAAACGATACTTTCTCGTCGTTTGTATTTGTTATTTAAAAAGGGACTTGTATAAGAGCTGAATGGATTGTTTCATAGAATTCGCATTTTATATTTATAAAGGTTGTGAGTTTTTCAGCTTAAATCTTTTGGCAGTTTTTTCGCTTTCGATTTTTCCGTTTGCTGTTCCCATCAGTGATAAATAAAAATCCCCTATGGCGGTATCCATAGGGGAAAGTTTAGAGAAACAAATAGGTTTTAAATCTATTGTTCTGTTTTTGTTGAATCTTTCACCTCTTCAGCTCCTTTTTTGATGGTTTCTTCAATAATTTCATCATTTTTCCCTTCCACCGTTTCGACTATTTCAGCAATAGGTTCAACAACGGTTTCTTTGGAGTCATCAGCTGCATTCCTTATTTTTTCCTCCAGTTTATCAACCACGCCAGCTGCTTTAGTATCTAATTTTTCGAGTGCATCTTCAGCCTTATCTTTCAGGTTTTCACCAAAATCCTTAACTTTTTCAGTAGCTTCTTTAGCAACTGCTTTTACATCGTCAACAACATCATCAAGTTTTTCCACCACATCCTTTGTATACTCCTTCGCTGTTTCCATTCCTTGAACTGCTTTTTCCTTCAGCTCTGCCGCTTTAGCGCTTGTTGTGTCTTTCAACTCGGCTGCTTTCGCAGTAGTTGCTTCTTTCAATTCGGCTGCTTTTGCAGCTGTAACATCTTTTGATGTCCCAAACAGTTTTTTCAATGATTCTACGAATCCCATATTATTGTTATTTAGTGGTTTGTGGAAGCAAAATTACAAAATTCTAATCAGCTTAGCAAGCGAATTTACTGGTTTGTAATCGGGAATAATGAAATTCGTCAGTCAATTAGTCCCGGACGACGGAGTTTGGTTCGTTCCACAGCTTTTTCATGTTGCCATTTTTTAATTTCCTTTTCATTGCCCGACATCAACACATCAGGTACTTTCCACCCGTTATATTCCGATGGTCGGGTATAAACTGGCGGCGACAAAAGATTGTCCTGAAATGAATCGGAGAGGGCCGATGTTTCGTCACTTAAAACACCGGGGATTAAACGGATCAAAGCATCGGTTACCACTGCTGCTGCTAGTTCGCCACCGGTAAGCACATAATTCCCTATGGAAATTTCCCTGGTAAAATAATGCTCGCGAAGCCTTTCATCAATACCTTTATAATGACCGCACATTAAAATGATATTGGTTACCATCGAAAGTTTGTTTGCCAGTGGCTGATCAAACAATTCTCCATCGGGTGTCATGAAAATAATTTCATCATAGGCTCTTTCTGATTTTAGCTTATCAATACAATCGGCAATAGGTTGAATCATCATAACCATACCGGCGCCGCCGCCAAAAGGATAGTCGTCCACTTTACGGTGTTTATTTTCGGCAAAATCGCGCAGGTTGTGCAGGTGAATTTCGGCATGACCTTTCGA